>JAKSBM010000390.1 GCA_022361135.1 Desulfobacterales bacterium
AATTCCCATTGCCAAGTCCACCTATGTGAAGTCCCGGGGACTTTGGAAGGTCTATTGGCGGCGGGCCGACATGAAATGGCACCGCTATGAGCCCCGCCGCACCGTGAAATTATTCGAGGAGTTTTTGAGCCTGGTGGAAACGGACGACCAGGGATGTTTTTTTGGATAGTTCCGTCATTCCCAATTTTTAGCCGTTGAGGATATCATGTGCCTTGCCGTACCATCGAAGATAGTCGAAATCAATGAGACCATGGCCACCGTATCGGTGGATGGGGTTACCAGAGAGGCCAGTATCATGCTTTTGGACGATGTGGCGGTGGGGGATTATGTCATTGTCCACGCCGGATTTGCCATCAGTCGGATGGATGAACAGGCCGCCCTTCAAACCCTGGAGGATATGCGAACCATCCTGGCCAATGATTCTGCGGATTCGGAATAGCCTCCATGGGGTCCCTTGGCCGATGCATTGAGGTGTTCGGGGTGGTCCAGGGGGTGGGGTTTCGCCCCTTTGTTTTCGGGTTGGCCCGGACCTATGTCCTTTCCGGGGAGGTGACCAATACCCCCCGGGGGTTGAGGATATACCTGGAAGGGGCAGCGAATCTCCTGGACGCCTTTGTCCGGGACCTTGAGAAAAAAGCCCCACCCCTGGCCGTGATTACCCAGGTTTCCTGCCGGGATGTCCCCTGCCAAGGGTACCGTCAATTTCAAATTATTCCCAGCGATGCCTCGGGGAGCCGGAACACATTGATTTCCCCGGATGTTTCCCTCTGTGATGATTGTTTGAAGGAGATGCTGGACCCCAATAATCGACGATATCACTACCCCTTTATCAATTGTACCCACTGCGGTCCCCGGTTCACCATCATCAAGGATCTGCCCTATGATAGGCCCAAGACCTCCATGGCCGTCTTCCCCATGTGTGAGGATTGCCGGGCCGAGTATGAAGATCCCCTGGACCGGCGATTCCATGCCCAGCCCAATGCCTGCCCGGTCTGTGGACCTCGGATTTGGGTCTCCGACTCCCAAGGGCATCCCCTGGAAGAGGAGCCTTCCCGGGTCCTTGGCCTGGCCGCCCGGACCCTGGCCCGGGGGGAGATTTTAGCCGTGAAGGGCTTGGGCGGTTTCCACCTGGCCGTGGATGCCTGTCAAGAAGGGGCCGTGGCCCGGCTGCGCCGCCGGAAAAATCGTCCCCATAAACCCTTTGCCCTCATGGCCCCTTCCCTGGAATCTTTAAAAGCCCATGTGGTCCTCACGTCCAAGGAGGAGGAGGCCCTCACCTCCCCCCAGCGTCCCATTGTTTTATTGAATAAGAGCCGTTTTTTGGATGGAGAAAAGGCCTTGAATCTGGCTTTGAATCTGGCCCCGGGTAATGCCTGTTTGGGGGTGATGCTTCCCTATACCCCCTTGCATGTTCTTCTTTTGGACCGGGGACCGGGGATTTTGGTCATGACTTCGGGAAATCGCCCCGGCGAGCCCCTGGCCGTGGACAATGGGGATGCCCTGGATGCCTTTGGCCACATTGCCGATCTTTTTCTCCTTCACAATCGGGACATCTATTTTGGGGCCGACGATTCCATTGTCCGTTTCCAAGGGGGGCGGCCCCGGTTCGTTCGTCGATCCCGGGGGGTGGCCCCCCTGCCCATTCCATTGGATGAGGATTTACCCCCCATTTTGGCCTGCGGGGCCGGGTTGAAGAATACGTTTTGCCTCACCCGGGGGAACCAGGTTTTTTTGAGCCAGCACATCGGGGATTTGGGGACCCTGGCCGTCCATGGGTATTTCAGGCGCAGCGTTGAACACCTGGAATCCATTTTGGAGATTTGTCCCGGGATCATCGCCCATGACCTCCACCCGGATTATTATTCTTCCACCTATGCCCAAGACCGTTTGGACGCCCGGCCCGGATGCCAAGGGGTGGCGGTGCAACACCACCATGCCCATGCCGTTTCCTGCATGGCCGAGAACCATCTTTTGGACGGGGAGCCGGTGCTGGCCGTCACCCTGGACGGAACGGGTCTGGGCAGTGACGGAGGAATTTGGGGGGGAGAGATCCTTTTGTGCACCCCTGGGGATTTTGAGCGGCGGGCCCACCTTTGCCCCCTCCATATGCCCGGGGGGGAGGCGGCCGTTCGAGAACCTTGGCGCATGGGAGCCGCCCTCTTATACGCCGCCCATGGCCGGGCGTTTTTGGACATGGATTTGCCCTGGATGGGGGCGCTTCCGGTGGGAAGGGAGGAGGTGGCCCTGGTGGTGCAGATGATGGAAAAGGGGCTTAACGCTCCTTTGACCACCAGTTGCGGTCGCCTTTTTGACGGGGTGGCCTCCTTGTTGGGGCTTTGCCAGGTGGCCAGCCACGAGGGCCAGGGGGCCATGGCCATGGAGGCCCGGGCCCTTGAATGGGAGGAATCCAATACCTTATTTGACACTTGTTTTGACCTTCGACCCCATGCCCCCCGCCATTGGGTGGAGGTGGATCCCATGGCCATTGATATGCTCCCCTGGGTGAAGGAGATCCTGCCTCGAATCGGGACGTTTTCGGCGGCCCGGCTCAGCCTTGAATTTCATCATGGTCTGGCCCGGGCCCTTGGACGGGGGGTGCAGGCCGTCGGCCGGGCCACGGGGGTGGACCGGGTGGTGCTGTCGGGGGGGGTGTTTAACAATGAAATTTTGCGCAGGCGGTTGACCCGGGATCTTAAACATTTGGGGTTCACGGTCTTCTCCCATTCCCAGGTTCCCTGGGGGGACGGAGGTATTTGCCTGGGCCAGGCCGTGGTGGCTGCCGCCCGTGCCGGGAAAAAATAGAATGGGAGTCAGGAAAAAAACTAGAAAATTAAGGGGCCTTCGGACTTGAGATAAGGATGGAAAAATGAAATCGGACCCAGTGGATGTGGACTATGGAAGCGCCTTTAGGGACAGGGAATTGGCCCGGAGGCTCATTGATCGTATTGCCCGGGGGGTGTCCGGGCCCTTGAATCTCATGGAGGTTTGCGGCACCCATACCATGGCCATCTTTCGCCATGGCATCCGCAGCGTTCTTCCCCGGGAGGTTCGCCTCATGTCCGGGCCCGGCTGTCCGGTCTGCGTGACCTCCCAGGGGGAGATCGACGCCTTTGTGGCCCTGGCCCGGGATCCGTCGGTGATTGTGACCACCTTTGGGGATTTGATGCGGGTGCCCGGATCCGGTTCCAGCCTGGCCGGTGAAAAGGCCAGGGGGGCCGATGTCCGCATGGTATATTCCATCTTTGATGCCCTGGACATTGCCCAGGCCCACCCGGACCGGGAGGTGGTCTTTTGCGGGGTGGGGTTTGAAACCACCATTCCCACCATTGCCGCCGGTATCCTCACCGCCGGGGCCCGGAAATTGAAAAACTTCTCCGTTTTGGCTGCCCACAAGCTTACCCCCCCGGCCCTGGGGGCTCTCATGGAGACCCAAGGGGTGGGCCTGGACGGATTCATGCTCCCGGGCCATGTGTCGGTGATCACCGGAACCCGGGCCTATGAACCCGTGGTGGAAAAATATGGAATTCCCTCGGTGATCGCCGGGTTTGAACCCCTGGACATCCTCCGGGCCGTCCTTCGCTTGGTTCTCCTGGTGGCCGAGGGCGGGCCTGCCCTGGAAAATGCCTATCCCCGGGCCGTGGCCAAGGAGGGGAACCCCAAGGCCCGGGCCGTCATGGACCAGGTTTTCCAGGTGGGGGATGCAGTGTGGCGGGGCATTGGGATGATTCCCCAGTCCGGCATGGCCATCCGCCCCGCCCTTGCGGCCTTTGATGCCGGGGTGAAATTCGGCCTTTCCATCCAGGAGGTCCCGGAACCCCGGGGCTGTGCCTGTGGGGAGATCCTCATGGGTTTGAAAACCCCCGAAGCCTGTCCCCTATATAAGAAAAAATGTACCCCCTTGAACCCCGTGGGGCCTTGTATGGTCTCCAGTGAAGGGGCCTGTGCTGCCTTTTATCGATATGGATGAGGAAAAAAAATGAATGATTCTTGTGTCCTATTGGACCATGGTGCCGGGGGCAAAGCCTCCCACGCCATGTTTGCCCGGCAGATTCTCCCTGCCTTTAATAATCCTGAATTGGCCCGGCAGGACGACGGGGCCGCCTTGAGTTTGCCCGGCCTGGAGGGGAAATTGGCCTTTTCAACGGATACCTATGTGGTGGATCCCATATTTTTTCCCGGGGGGAATATCGGGGATTTGGCTGTAAACGGGACGGTGAACGATATTTCCATGTGCGGGGGCCGTCCCCTGGGCCTCAGCGTGGGCCTGATCAACGAGGAAGGTTTTCCCAACAGGGATTTGGACCGCATCCTTGAATCCATGGCCCGGGCCGCGGACAGGGCAGAGGTTTCCATTGTCACCGGGGATACCAAGGTGGTGCCCCGGGGCAAGGCCGATGGGATTTTCATCAATACCTCCGGGGTGGGCATCCTTCCATCCGGGCTGGATGTGGGGGGGCACCGGGCCCGGCCCGGGGATCGGATCATTGTCTCCGGAACCATTGCCGACCACGGCATCACCATCCTGTCCACCCGGGAGGGACTGAAGTTTGAGTCGGATTTGAAAACCGATTCCGCCCCCCTGAATCACATGGTGGCCGACCTGATCCAGGCCGGATGCAATCTCCGTGTCCTCCGGGATCCCACCCGGGGAGGGCTGGGCACCACCCTCAATGAAATTGCGGTCCAATCCGGTGTGGAAATCCTTTTACGGGAGAATCAAATTCCGGTGAAATCCGAGGTTCGGGGGATCTGCGAACTCCTGGGCTTTGATCCCCTTTACATTGCCAACGAGGGCAAACTCATTGCCATTGTTCCTCCGGAGGAGGCGGACAAGGCCCTGGCCGTGATTCGGGAGAATCCCTTTGGCCGGGATGCGGCCGTGGTGGGTGAGGTGCTGGGCAACCTGGACGGAGAAGTGACGTCGGATCTTTCCGGCGGCAAGGACCGGGGAAGGGTGGTGCTGGAAACGGGAATCGGCGGACGCCGTCCCCTGGACATGCTCACGGGCGAGCAGCTGCCCAGGATTTGTTAGTCCATGTCGTTTAGGCGCATCGGGTTTAAATTCCGGCTGGTGCTCTGGCTGGTGACGGTCGGTCTGACCATGGGCTCCCCGGTCCGGGCCGGGGAGGACCTGGTTTTCCTGGCCTATGATTACACCCCCTATTATTCGGAGGCGCCCATGGCGGGAAAGGGGCTTACCGGCTGGGGGAACGGATTTGTGGTGGACATTGTCAAAGCCGCCTACCGGGCCGTGGGGCAGGGGGTGGAGGTCCGGTATCAACCCATGGCCCGGAGTGTGCTTTCCCTGGCTTCCGGGAAATTTTTGGGGCACATCGGCAGCCGGGAGGTCCTATACGAGACCATTCCCAAGGCGGAACTGGATTCGGTGAACATCAGCTATTATTATATTTTTCTCCATTATTTCAAATCCCATTTCAACGGCGTCACACCCGGCTTCAGCGAGCTTTCAGATCTCAGGGGCTATGCCATTGCCAATATCATCGGCAGTCCGGCGGGTCGAATTCTTTCCCAGTCCGGTCTGGCGTTGGACGCTGCCCCCAAATTGGAGCAGGGCATGGCAAAGTTGGCTGCCGGCCGGGTGGATTTCTGGGCGGCGGTGGGATTGACGGCCCAGACCCTGGTGGAAATCCATCTGCCCCATCGCATGGGGGAGTTTTCCCAATTGCATCCCCCGGTTTTCGGGGGGAGCGTGGATTTGAATTTCAAATGCTCCCACCCCGGTTATACCCTGGGGAAAATGGGGTTTATGCGGGGGCTTCGCACCATCAGGGACAATGGTACATACGTGAAAATTCTAAAGTCCTATTTTGGACATCGGCGGATTCCGGACCAGGTTCACATGGGATGGCCCATGGAGGAATGGCACTGATCCCGGGCCTCCCAATGGACCGACACAATCGGGGGGGGACCCTTTGGTGATCCGGCTATGTCTGGGGTTCCCGGACCAGAAGGGTTTGGATCTCCTTCCGGGCCAATGCCATGAAGGCGGGTAGGGCATCCTGGAGCACCGGGGTCATTTCCATGCCCCAGTCAATCTTTTTTGGCTCAATGCCCACCACCTGGAGGTGGGGGCGGTGGCCCCGCATCTGGGCCATGCCCAGGGAGTCCAGCAGGTCGATGTCGTGGAGGGAGAGCATCTGCTTTTCGTCCTTTCTCAGATCTTCCTCTGCCAGGCGGTAGAGGCTTCCCGGGGGGTGGCCGGCCCGGACCACGTCCAGGACCAGGATGTTTTCATAGTTTTCAAAGAGGTAGAAGATATCCTGGGTAAAGGTGCCGCCGTCCACAAAGTCCACCTGGGTGTCGTCCCAGTTTTCCTTTTCGTCCCAGAATTTGCGAATGGCGTGGACACCGATGCCTTCGTCCATGAGTAGGGTGTTGCCCACCCCGAGTATCAATAGTTTTTTCATGGGTCTTTCACTTGCGTTAAATGGGTCCGGGGATGCCTTTTCGGGCATCCCCGGACACTTTATTTCTGCTTACAGGGGAAGTTCAACTTTGACTTCGCGACCGGTGTTTGCGTCCAGCACGTGGACGGCACAGCCCAGTCAGGGGTCAAAGGAGCGGATGAGCCGCCCCACATTCACGGGATTGGCTGCATCGGGAACCGGAATTCCCACCAGGGCTTCTTCGATGGGGCCGCGCACGCCCTTGTCGTCCCGGGGGTTGGCATTCCAGATGGTGGCCGAGGTGATCTGGTAATTGGCAATTTTCTTATCCTTGATGTCCACATAGTGGAGCAGGGCCCCCCGGGGGGCTTCGGTCATGCCCAGGCCCTGGGCGGACTTGGGAATTTCAGCCGGTACAAAGGTTTCTTTGCCGGGCTCTGCCTGGGCCAGCCATTCTTCAACGGCCATGGCCACCAGGGCGGTTTCTTCGGCCCGGGCCACGTGGCGTCCCAGGACGGAGAAACAGGCGTCGCCAATGTCCCTGAGTTTCCGAACGCCCAGGGTCTCCTGACCCTTTTTGGAGAGTTCGGGGTTGGTGGCCCACATGCGGGCCAGGGGGCCGCCCTCGTGGGGCTTGCCGTTGTAGCGCGGTGCTTTGATAAAGGAATAGGCGCCGGCCTTGTTGGGGGCAGGGATGGTTTTCCCTTCCCGGGGATTGAGGCCGGTGGTGGCATCGTCGAACCAGGAGTATTTGACGTGCTCCTTGATCATGGCCGGATCCACTTTGTAATCCTTGCCATCGGTGTAAACGCCGGGTTTCAGCAGGGTGTTGCCTGCGTTATCCATGGGGAAAACACCCCAGGATACTAAATTCTTATGGCCCACACCGGTCTTGAGCAGGTCACCGTAGGGATCGGCCAGGAGGTAGACGATGGGGACGTATTTTTCCATGACGAACTTTTTGACTTTTTTAAAGCGTTCTGCGTAGGCATCCAGGGCTTCCCGGGTGGGGATTTCCGTGGCGCCGCCCACGACGATGCCCTGGACGTGGGGCATCTTGCCGCCCAGCAGGGCAACCATTTCGTGGCAGATCTTCCGCATTTCAAGGGCTTCCAGGTACTGGCCCACGGCCACGTCGTTGATTTCCTTGGGTACCCGGACGTCGTTGTTGGCGTAGCGGGGGATAAAGGGGGCCGTGTCCGGACCATTGACATAATCCAGTGCGGCCAGGTGGTAGAAATGGAGGATGTGGGACTGCAGATAGTTGGCACCCAGGATCAGGTTCCGGGCAATGCGTCCGTTGTCCGTGAGTTCAACGCCAAAGGCGTCGTCCAATGCCAGGGCAGATGCCGTGGCATGGGCCGTGGGGCAGACGCCGCAGATTCTCTGGGTGATCTGGGTGGCGTCCCTGGGGTCCCGGCCCACCAGGATCTGCTCAAACCCGCGGTACATGCCGCCGGACATGTGGGCATCAACGACCTTGCCGTCTTTTACAACGACCTCGGCCTTGAGGTGGCCTTCGATCCGGGTGACCGGATCAATAGCGATTTTTATTTTCTTACCGGCAGATGCCGGTTTGGCTTCTGGGTTACAGCCTGCCATAATAAAACCTCCTTAGGGTTTGGGTAAGTAATTATGCGGGTTCGTAGAAAGGTGATGTTCCGTCGGGGAAACCGGATTCCACGCAGCCGATGCAGACGGAGTTGTCAACGCACCAGTTCATGCCGGTATTCCATTTCCGCTTATAGCAGTCCGCATAGGTGTCCGGTCCCTTGCAGCCGATATCCATGCGGCAGCCCTTGGGATCGGAAATTACTTCGGTCAGCTCGCCCTCATCATAGGCAGGGAGCCTGGAACAGTTGTCGTGGATGTTTTCGCCAAAGAACAGGGTGGGACGCCCGTCCGAATCCAGCTCGGGAACGCCTTTTTCCAGCAGATGGACAATGGAGCCCACGATCCAGTCGGGATGGGGAGGACAGCCCGGGATGTTGACCACAGGGGTTTTGATGCCTTCCTGTTTGAAGAAGTCCATCACGCCCATGGCGCCGGTGACGTTGCCTTCGGCTGCCGGGATGCCGCCGAATGCGGCACAGGTGCCGATGCCTAGAACGGAGCTGGCCATGGGGCCCAGTTCCTTCATGACGTCAACCAT
>JAKSBM010000913.1 GCA_022361135.1 Desulfobacterales bacterium
GGACGATCTTCACGATGGTTTAAACGCCTTCCAACAGGGTTGACCGTCGAATTTGCCAACCACGCCCGGAGGTAGCGGAATCTTCCTCCCCCGTCAGCTCCGGGTTGGGGAAAAACATTCAAATCAAATGGGGAAAAAGCCCATTCAATGGGAACCTTATTTTGGGAACCGGTATAAGCCAATAAAAAACCCATTTGCAGTGGATTCACTGCAAATGGGTTTTCAGTTTTTTTAAGTGGAGGAAGTTAATCCTGGCAGAATTCCCCGTCGGAACGACGCTGGTCAATGGGGACATAATCCATGAGGGTCTGGCCGGTATAGATCTGGCGGGGGCGGGAAATCCGCATTTCCGGATCCCAATGATCCTCCCGCCACTGGGCGATCCAGCCCGGGAGGCGACCGATGGCAAACATCACGGTGAACATTTCCGTGGGGATGCCCATGGCCCGGAGCACAATGCCCGAATAAAAATCCACATTGGGATAGAGGTTCTTGTCCTGGAAATAGGAATCATTGAGTGCGGCCTCTTCCAGCTTCCGGGCAATGTCCAGGAGGGGATCCTTGCGGCGGATTTTCCCCAGGACAATGTCACACATTTCCTTCATGATTTTGGCCCGGGGATCATAGGTTTTATAAACCCGGTGACCAAAGCCCATGAGGCGGAATTCATCGTCTTTATCCTTGGCCCGGGCAATGCACTGGTCCACGCTCATACCGTCCCGATGGATCTGCTCCAACATGCGGATCACGGCCTGGTTGGCACCACCGTGCAGGGGCCCCCACAGGGCGGAAATTCCGGCGGAGATGGTGGAATAGATATTCACCTTGCCCGATCCCACAACCCGGACCGCCGTGGTGGAACAATTCTGTTCGTGGTCGGCATGGAGAATCCAGAAGACGTTGAGGGCCCGGACCAGATCATCGTCCATATGGTAGGGCACCACCACGGAATCAAACATCATGTTCAAAAAATTGGCGCAATAACAAAGGTCGGGGCGGGGGTAGACCACCCGCTCACCCGTGGAAATTTTATAGGCCATGGCCGCCATGGTCCGAATCTTGGAGATGATCCGCAGGAAGGTGGTGTTCATCTCTTCCTTGAGGTCCACCAATTCCGGGTAAAAGCTTCGCATGGCATTGACCATGGCGGAAAGGATCCCCATGGGATGGGCCTTGGGCGGATAATTCTGGTAAAAGGCCCGCATGTTTTCGTGGATGGGAGAAAAATCGTTGAGGTAGACCGAGGTCCGGGTGAGCTCGTCCCGGGTGGGAAGTTTGCCGGTGATGAGCAGAAAGGCGGTTTCCACAAAGGAGGAATGTTCGGCCAATTGTTCGATGGGAATACCTCGGTATCGCAGGATCCCCCGCTCACCGTCCATGTAAGTGATGCCGCTCTTACAGGCCCCGGTATTTCCGTATCCGGGATCAAAGGTAATGTAACCGGTTTGCTGCCGCAGGGCGCGGATATCAATGGCACGCTCCCCTTCGGCCCCAACGATGATGGGCAATTCCAATTCCTGTCCATCCACAATCAGCTTTGCTGTCTTTTCCATAGAACCTCCTGACTGGCTTTTCACCAAATAGAATGTAACGAAACTTCCATACCAAAGTGAATCTGATATTTTGTATTACGAAAACGAATTATGCGAAAAGGCCCGTTATGGTTGGACAACGGGCCTTGGAACGAACGTATTCAGCGTGGGAAATAGGCGGTTAGCCCTTGGTCTCTCCGGCGACGGTATAGGTTTTACAGGAACCGCCGGAACAATTCCGGGTCTGGGTGGAGACCCCCCGGTCGGCACCGCCGGATCCCGAGGCGGAGCTGCCCATGGCGTAATTGATGGTGGAAACCACCCGTTCGAATTCATCGGACTTGCATTTGGGGCAGTTCACGTCCTTATCCTTGTCTCCCCCCATGACAATGACTTCGAAGAATTCTTCACATTTGGTGCATTTAAACTCATATATGGGCATGATCGCTCCTTAAACTCTTAAATTTACAAGAAACGATTAATTTAAATCAGCCCCCGGGTCTTGTCAAGCGCTTGAACGGGCTATGCTTCAGCCTTGGCCAACATTTCCCGTGCATGGGAGCGGGTGGTCTCGGTGATTTTACTGCCCCCGATCATCCGTGCAATCTCATCCACCCGCTCCTCCTGGCTCTCCAGGGGCACGATGGAAGTGGCGGTGCGGTCGTTGACCACGGCCTTGGAAATCCGGTATTGGTGGCGGCCGTATTTGGCAATCTGGGCCAGATGGGTGATGCAGATCACCTGGTGTTTATCCCCCAATGCCTTGAGCTTGAGCCCCACCTTTTCCGAAACGGCCCCGCCGATGCCGGCATCCACCTCGTCAAAGATCAGGGTTTCCAGGGATTGGTTTCCCGACAGCACAGCCTTGAGGGCCAAAACAATGCGGGAAAGCTCCCCGCCCGAGGCAATTTTGGCCAGGGGTTTGGCCGCTTCCCCCGGATTGGGGCTGAGCATGAAGCAAACCCGGTCCATGCCGGTGTGCCAAATTTTTTCCCCGTCTTCCGTGGCCAGGTCATCCCCCTGGGCCGGCAGGGTGGAGACGGCCACCTGGAAACGGGCCCTGCCCATTTCCAGTGCGGAAAGCTCATCCTTGGCCCGTTTTCCCAGGCTGATGCCGGCATTCTGCCGCCGCAGGGAAAGGGCGGCCGCCTTTTTTCGAATTTCGGCAATCAGGGTCTCCTGCTGGGCCTCCAGGTCGGCAATCTCCTTATCCATGTTTTCCGTGCGATTCAGGGCCGACTCCAGCCGTTCATACTCCCCAAACAAGGAGTCCAGGCTGCCCCCGTATTTGCGCTTCAACCGGGAAATCAAGTCCAGGCGCTGGTCCACCTCCTCCAGGGAATGGGGATCCAGGTCAATGCCGTCTCCGTAGCCCCGCAACAATTCGGTGACATCCTGGAGGTCGAAAAGAATGGACTTAATCCGTTCCCCCACCTGGGTGAGGTCGGCATCGCCGTCGCTGTATTTTTCAATATTCTGGTCCAGGGAGGAGAGATGTTCCACCAGGGAGCCTTCCCGGTCGTACAATTCGTGGACCGCTCCGTTGACGGTCTCAAAGATCTGGGCCGCATTCTTCAATCGCTCCCGCTTTTTCTCCAGGATCAAATCTTCGTCGGGCTGGATGTCGGCGGATTGGATTTCATCCACCTGGAACTCAATGAGCTCCTTTTCCTTGAGGCGGCGCTCCCGCTGGTCCTTGAGTTTTTTAATTTTGGATTTCAGGGGCACCAGGGTATTATGGATCAGGGAGACCTTTTCACGCAATTCCCCGGTTCCGGCATATTCATCCAGGATATCCAGATGGTAATCTTCATTGAGCAGCCCCTGTTGGGCGTGCTGGCTCACCACACCGGCCAGGTTCCGGGTCACCAGGCGGAGGTAATCCAGGGTGGACTGGCGGGAGTTGATATAGACCTTGCTCTTCCCCGACCGGGACACCACCCGTCGGATGAGCAGGCCGTCTTCTGGATCCATGCCCTGGTCGGCCATGGCCTGGGCCGTTTCCGAACCCGGCTCGATGTCAAAGCAGGCTTCCAGCTCGGCATGGTCCTCCCCGGTGCGCACCAGATCCGAAGAGGCCCGGGCCCCCAATAGCAGATTCACGGCCTGGATGAGGATGGATTTGCCCGCCCCGGTCTCACCGGTGAGCATGGACAATCCCTGCTTAAAGGAAATGCGGATGTCTTCAATGATGGCGAATTTTTTGATGGCCAGCTCGCTCAGCATAACGCCTCCTTAAAAAAGAAAATGCCGAAAAGAGATAGACGGCAATCATGGCGGCGATGAGCCGCGGAATCCAGAGCCAGAAGGGGGGAATCCCCAAGGGAAGAAACAAGGCCGGATCCTCGATCATGGCATGGTTGATTCCCACGGAGAGATGGAGCTTGGTCAATTCATCCCGGTCGTATTCGGTGTTCCGGGTCTCTTCCACGATCACGGCCGACCCGTAGGCCAGACCGAAAAAGGCCGCCGTCAGCCAGAGCATGCCCGTGGAACGATCCAATCCCAAAAGGGAAAGCACCGGGGAGAATATCCGGGTGATCACCGGGATCACATGGTAGAGCTTGGCCCATTCCAGCATCACCATCAAGGGCATGATGATGCAGAAAATCTGAATGATGAGTTTCAAGGTCCCCATGCCCCATTGGGAAAGCCATTGGCCAAAGGTCTGGGAAACCTCCGGGGCAAAGGCGGCCGCCGCTGCCAATCCCCCGGGATCCACCCCCATAACCCGGGCACAGACAAAGGTAACCCCAAAGGCGGAAAAAAGCCGGAACAGGGCGGCAAAAACCGGATTGATCCCGGAATTGCCCTGGACCAGACTCTCCTGGATGAGGTTATGGGCCATGAGGGTAAAAACGGCCATGAGGATCATCTGATCCATGGAAAAGGGCATGGACGACATGGCGGCCACGGTGCCGTATATTCCCGTGAATATGCCGGCCACCAGAACCAGGGCGGCCGAAGCCGGAAGCCCCATCCAGTTCATCAAGGGCGTCAGCAGAAAATCCAGCTTGTAAATCAGTCCCAGGTGGACCAGCAGGCCCGTGGCAAAGGAAACGGGCAGAATAATCTTCAACAGCCAGATGAAGCCGCTCCACCCCTTGGACAGGCCCTTGCTTACACCGGTTTTAAAACGATTGGGGTCATCAATGCTTGGATCCATCTTGGGTCTGCTTATCCTGGAGGTTGCTTTTTACGGTGTCATTGACGGTGGCATGGAGATCCCGGAAGGATTCATGGACATTGGTGGGGGACAGCCGCCCCATCTCAATGAATTTGACAATGATTTCCTTGGTCGCACGGAGTATTTGTTCGTCTATGGATTTCATAACAATCCTCAATAGCAGAAGCGCCTTGCCAGGTCAAGAAAGGGGTGGGGCAATCCCTTGAATTCCAGGGTTTCGGACCGCCGACTCCCGGTTGGGGAAAGGGGCCCGGCGGAAGGGGCTTTTTGGGCAAGATCCCCTTGCCAACACAGGAAAAATGGCTATAATCAATGGGCCGCTTTGATAATTTTAATTGAAAAAGGTAAAGGGTTCTATGGAAGAGACCAGTTCAACGGGCAGAAATGCCAGTGTTCACGAAATATCGTATGGTGATAAAACCATCCTCCTCATTGGCACGGCCCACGTATCCCGTCACAGTGCAGAACTGGTGGAAGAAACCATCCTTGAAGAAAAGCCGGACACGGTCTGCGTGGAGCTGTGCAACAACCGCATGGCCGCCATCAAAGATCCCAACCGGTGGCAGAACATGGACATTGTCAAAGTCATCAAGGAAAAAAAGGCCCTCATGCTCTTCATGAACCTGCTGCTGGCCTCCTTCCAAAAGAAAATTGCCGACCGATTCGGCATTAAGCCGGGACAGGAAATGATCAACGCCCTGGAAGCCGCAGAAGAGGTGGGTGCAGAAATTGTCCCCTCGGACCGGGACATCCAAATCACCCTCAACCGTCTCTGGCGGGGCATGAGCTTCTGGTCCAAACTCAAGCTCATGGGTTCCATGATCTTTTCCTTCGGCACCTCCGACGGCATTGAAGAGGAAGACATTGAAAAGATGAAGCAGGAGGATATTCTCCAAACCCTGCTGGCCGATGTCAAGGACTCCCACCCCGGAATCCAGAAATCCCTCATTGACGAACGGGATCAATTCCTGGCCCATCACATTAAAACCGCACCCGGTGAACGAATTGTAGCCGTGGTGGGGGCCGCCCATGTGCCGGGCATTAAACAATACATCCAGAGCGACCAACCCATCTCCCCTTTGGAACTCAACCAGGTGCCCCCGGCCGGGAACCTGGGTAAAATATTGAAATGGGCCCTGCCCGCCCTCATCCTCCTGGTCTTTGTGGCCGGTTTCCTCATGGAGGGTAAAAATGCCGGGGCCGACATGATCTGGATCTGGTTTGCCGCCAATGGCCTCTTTGCCGGTGTGGGCGCCCTTTTGGCCCTGGCCCATCCCTATACCATCATCTCTTCGGTGGTGGCCGCCCCATTGACCTCCTTGAACCCCATGATCGCCGCGGGCTGGGTATCGGGCCTGGTGGAAGCCTTTTCCCGGAAACCCAAGGTCCGGGACCTGGAGGCCATCCCCCATGACATCACCTCGGTGCGGGGATTCTGGCGGAACAATGTCACCCGCATCCTTTTGGTGGTCATCTTCACCAACCTGGGATCCACCGTGGGCACCATGACCGCCCTGCCCCTGATGCTCAAGCTTTTGGGATAAATCCACGAATAAGCCCGGCCATGGGATCCTTGCCCCGAGGGGGTGGGGCCATGGCCGGTTTACCATGGGCTTTGCCCGGCCCAGTGTCCCCCCGGCCGAACCCGCCCCAAAATATCCTTTCCCCCCACCCCACAGCCGTCCCCCGGGGATAGCCCTTGATTTTTACGATGTGAACGGGCTATAATTTTAATTCATTAAAATCATTAAATTTCTTCCCCAAATCACCCACCCGGAAATTTCAAAACAATTTACGGGCGAAAAAAACCGGAGTCCAGGCAAATATGGAAATTTTTGTGGCGCGCCAACCTGTTTTCACGGCCAACAAAACCATCTTCGGATATGAACTATTGTTCAGATCCGGTCTTAAAAACGCCTTCCCGGACATCGACGGCAGCAAAGCCACCTCCAGTGTCCTGGCCAACACCTTTTTTTCATTCGGGCTCAAGGAAATCCTGGGCGGAAAGCCCGGCCTGGTGAATTTCACCCAAGAACTCATCTGCCAACGCCTGCCCCTCCTCTTCCCCCGGGAACATGTCATCATCGAGGTTCTGGAGGATGTGGAACCGGACCAGATGGTGGTTGAATCCCTGAGGGAATTCAAATCCAAGGGATATCGCATTGCCCTTGACGATTTCCTTTACGATGACCGATTCGAACCCATGATCGGCCTCAGCTCCATGATTAAATTCGACCTCATGGCCACCCC
>JAKSBM010000228.1 GCA_022361135.1 Desulfobacterales bacterium
ATCACCCCCAGCAAATTCGGTGTACAGGCCATCCCCACCCTGATCTTCTTCAAGGACGGCAAAGTGGCCGAACAGATCACCGGCATGGTGGCCAAGGAAAAATTGGAAGAGGCCATCAAAGCCGTTCTCTAGGGAGATATAGATGACAGAATTCAACTACGATCTTGTGATCATCGGTGCCGGCCCGGCCGGTCTCACCGCTGGTCTTTACGCCGCCCGCGCCCGGATGAATGTCCTTCTCCTGGAAAAGGCAGTCCCCGGTGGACAGATCATCGTCACCGACTGGATTGAAAACTATCCCGGATTTCCCGAAGGCATTTCCGGATTTGACCTGGCCGACAAAATGAAAAAACAGGCCGAAGATCTGGGATTGGAAATCCGCACCGCCGAAGTCCACGATCTCAAGCTCACCGACCAGGTGAAGGAAGTGGTTCTCAAGGACGAAACCATCAAGGCCAAAAGTCTGATCATTGCTTCCGGGGCCACCCCCCGGAAACTGGGCATTGGCGAAGACAAATTCATGGGCAAGGGCATTTCCTTCTGCGCCACCTGCGATGCCCCCTTCTTCAAGGATAAAACCGTTGTGGCCGTTGGCGGAGGGGATACCGCAGTCCAGGAATCCATCTACCTGACCAAATTTGCCAAAAAGGTCTACCTGGTCCACCGCCGGGACGAATTCCGTGCCGCCAAGATTCTCCAGGAACGGGCCTTTGCCAACGATAAGATCGAAATCATCTGGGATTCCGTGGCCACGGATGTTCGGGCCTCCAAGGATCTGATGATGGGTGAAAAGCTCAACGGTGTGACCATCAAAAATGTGAAAACCCAGGAAGAGCAAACCATAGACGCCGATGGCTGTTTCATCTGGGTGGGCATCCTCCCCAATGGGGATTTCATCAAGGAGAATGTTGAAACCGACGATTACGGGTTCATCAAGGCCGATGCCCATATGCAGACCAACGTGCCGGGTGTATTTGCCGCAGGCGACATCCGCGACACCCCCCTGAGACAGGTCTCCACTGCTGTGGGTGACGGCGCCATTGCCGCCGTATCCGCCGAACACTATATCGAGAATTTATAGTCATGAAACCATATTGTTCACGGCTCGTTTCCACCCTGTTGATGCTGACGGTTCTTCTCACCGTCAGCGGTTGCTCCCTGTTCGACACCAACAGCCGCTCGGAAAAAACCGCCCAGCAGCTGGCCGATGAAGGGGCCGCCGCCTTCATGGAAGAGGATTACAAGGATGCCCTCAAGGCATACACCGACCTCAAGGACTGGTATCCCTTCTCCAAATACGCCATCCTGGCCGAGTTAAAAATTGCCGACTCCCACTATAAGCTGGAAGAGTACGACGAAGCCATTGTGGCCTATGAACAATTTGAAAGCCTCCACCCCCGGAACGAGGCCATCCCCTACATCATCGACCAGATTGGCCTGTGCTGGTTCAACCGCATCGACACCGTGGACCGGGACCCCATGCCCGCCAAAAACGCCATGGCCCAGTTTGAACGCCTCCTGGAGCAGTTCCCGGACAGCGACCAGGCGAAAACCGCACCCGAGCGCATTGCCACCTGCCTTGACAACATTGCCGGCAATGAACTCTATGTGGCTGATTTTTATTTCAAAACAGAAGAATTTGAGGCGGCCCTGAAACGGTATCAATACATTGTTGAAACCTTTCCAGGGAGCCCGCAGAGTGAAATTGCCCTGGGTAAAATCCCGGCTTGCCACGATGCCCTAAAGGATAAAAAATAATTTAATTCTTTACATTTATCCCCATTGGGTGTATTTATCTCTGGTTATCTTTTTGATAAGGCAATTTTTCTTTTAGGAGTGTAGATATGTCAAAAGAATGCGCAATTTGCGGAAAAAAACCCATGGTAGGCAACAATGTCTCCCATGCTCACAACCTGAATAAAAGACGTTTCAACCCCAACCTGCAACGGGTTCGCGCGGTTATCAAAGAAGGCTGCGTCAGAAAAATCGATGTATGCACCAGCTGCATCA
>JAKSBM010000656.1 GCA_022361135.1 Desulfobacterales bacterium
CGGCGGGGGAGGGAGATGGAGCGGGCGTTAAGGGTCCCGGCAGCTTCAGGATGAATGGGACGGGACCCTTCGCAGGCGTTGCGGTCACGACGACCGCAACGGTGGCAGCGGAATCTTCCTCCCCCCGTCGTCACCGGGTTTCTTGAACAATGCCGCCCTTCCCCAGATGAACCATTCCCACGCCATCGCGATTTCCGCAACGAAACAAAAGAGTTCCCCCTCCAAGGCAGCCCATCAACCTGATTTCATACCGATATAAAAAAATTACCCCACCGGACAAGGGGCTTTTTTTATGGCATTCCACCGGGGATTTCCATCTTGTGAACCCCCTTAAATCTATGGTACATTTTAACAGATCAACCCAATGTTTCGATCCAAATCCCATGGAATAATTTCGCATCCATCGCTGTACGATATCGTTTCCAAATCCTTCTATTGCCCCAGGCAATTCCATACCTTTTAAATGTCCATAAGGAGGCATTATGACGGCCCAAACCGCAGAAAAGGCCATTGAATCCGCCATTGGAGAACAGGCGGCCGGCAAATACCTGACCTTTTCCCTGGAAAAGGAAGAATACGGCATCGGCATTCTCAAGGTCAAAGAGATCATCGGAATGATGCCCATCACCCCGGTCCCCCGGACACCGGAATTTGTCAAAGGCGTCATCAATTTAAGGGGCAAGGTCATTCCCATCATCGACCTGCGCATGAAATTCAACATGCCCCCCCAGGACTATGATGAACGCACCTGTATCATCGTGGTGGAAATCGAATCCACCACCGGCGTCCTTCCCATCGGCATCGTGGTAGATGCCGTATCCGAAGTCCTGAGCATCAAGGCCCGCCAGATTGAGGCCCCCCCCACCTTCGGCACCCGCCTCAACTCCGAATACATCCTGGGCATGGCCCAGGTGGAAGGGGAGGTCAAAATCCTCCTGAACATCGACGATGTCCTGAACCGTAAAGACGTCTCCGAAATCGAATCCGCCCTCTGATCCCAAAAGGAGTCACCATGTTCAATAGAATCGGTCTTCGGTTCAAAATCATGATGGGCTCCGGCCTCACCCTGGCCCTCATGATCCTCCTGGGCCTGGTGGGAATCCGGGCCAATCACTCCCTGACCCAGGCCAACCAATGGGTGGACCAAACCCACCGGGTCATGGCCGCAGCCCACCAGATCATCGGTGCGGCCGTGGATATGGAAACCGGCATGCGGGGCTACCTGTTGGCCGGAAAGGAAGAATTTCTCAAGCCCTATACCCAGGGTTCCCAACGATTCAATACCCTGGTGGAGGAATTGTCCCGCACCGTCTCCGACACCCCGGAACAGGTGGAACGGCTGGGGCAGATCCAAACCCAGATCCGGGACTGGCAACGCCAGGTGGCCGACCCCGCCATTGCCCTGAGGCGCCAGATCGGCCACAGCGACACCATGAACGACATGGCCCGGCTGGTGGGTCAGGCCAAGGGAAAGGCCTATTTTGACCAATTCCGGCAGGATATCCAGGAATTCATCCACCGGGAAAACCAGGAACTTTTGGACCGGAAAGCCGCCCTGGATAAGGCCGTGGCCCAGAATGAGGAATTGGCCGCCCAGGTCAAGGAAAGCGCGGCCCAAACCCGGACGTCCCGCCGCATCGTCTCCCTGGCCGGCCAGGTCACCATGGCCGCCATTGACATGGAAACCGGCATGCGGGGCTTTTTGCTCACCGGCAAGGCCAAGGCCCTGGAGCCCTATGAAACCGGGGAATTTCTCTTTGACGAACGGATCCAGGAACTGGCCGACCAGGCCCAAAGGGATCCGGAGCTCGCCCAGAGGATCTCCCGGGTGAAGCAATATATCCAAAGCTGGAAAACCGACTATGCCCTGCCCCTGATCCAATTGCGCCGGGCCGTCAATGCCGGCCGGAAAACCCAGGTACAGCTCCGGCGGGCCGTGGCCCAACCCAAGGGGGCCGAGACCTTTGAACGATTCCGAATCCAAATGGAAATGATCATTGAACAGGAGGAATCCCTCCTGCTCCAACGGCGGGCCAAGGCCGGTCTCATCTCGGCCCAGGCCAACAGCCACCGACGGACCATTTCCAAAACCACCCAATGGATCACCCAGAACCAGCTCCACATCCAGAAGGCCCAGGCCATCGTGGGAGCGGCCGTGGACATGGAAACCGGCATGCGGGGCTATCTCCTGGCCGGGAAAAAGGAATTCCTCACCCCCTACAACACCGGCAGGGCCGCCTTTTCCGACCAGGTCCAGGAACTGGCGGAAGCCCTGGGGGACAATACAGACCAGGCCGGCCTCATCACCCGGGCCGGAAACCAGATCCAGGAATGGCAAACCCGGGTCACCGAACCCCAGATTACCCTGCGGGCATCCATCGGCCATGCCAAAACCATGGACGACATGGCCGACCTCATTGGCCAGGCACGGGGCAAGAGATACTTTGACGCCTTCCGCCGGGAGGTGGATGCCTTCATCGGCCAGGAACAAACCCGCATGGATCAACGCCGGGCCGAAGCCCAGCGGGTGGCCGCCCAATCCACCCGCATCATGGGGGCGGGCATGGCCATGGCCACCCTGCTGGCCGTGCTGGTCTCCGTCCTCATCACCAATTCCGTGGCCCGCCCCTTCCAATCCATTTTCCAGGGGTTGAAACAATTCAGCAACCGGGAATTGACCCGCGTCAATCACCAGTTCCAGGAGGTCATCGGCGGCCTTTCCCAGAGCAGCCGCCAACTGTTGACCGCCGGACAGACCATTGCCCAGGGCAGTTCCACCCAGGCCGCCGGCCTGGAACAAACCGCATCTTCTTTGGAGGAAATATCCAGCATGACCCAACAGAACGCAGGCAATGCCGACCAGGCCAACCGCCTCATGCAGACCGCCAACCAGGTGGTGGCCGAGGCCAATGTCTCCATGGACGCCCTGACCCGATCCATGGATGAGATATCCGCCGCATCCCGGGAAACCTCCCACATCGTCCAGACCATTGATGAAATCGCCTTTCAAACCAATCTCCTGGCCCTGAATGCCGCCGTGGAAGCCG
The DNA here is from genome assembly GCA_022361135.1 of Desulfobacterales bacterium. Next base: position 3,048 of record JAKSBM010000656.1, read on the forward strand.
CCCGGGCCGGGGAGGCCGGGGCCGGATTTGCCGTGGTGGCCGAGGAGGTTCGGAACCTGGCCATGCGGGCGGCCGAAGCAGCCCGGGACACCTCGGGCCTCATCGATGGCACCGTGGATAAAATCGCCCAGGGGGGAAACCTGGTCCATCGCACCAATGAAACCTTCCAGCAGGTGACCCAGAGCACGGAGAAGGTGGGAAAACTGGTGTCGGAAATCACCGACGCCTCCCAGGACCAGGCCCGGGGAATCTCCCAGGTATCCGAAGCCATTAACCAGATGGACCAGGTGGTCCGGCAAAATGCCGACGGGTCCAAGGCCCTTTCATCCCAGGCCCAGGAACTCCAGGGGCAGGTGGATGTCATGCACTCCATCCTCAAGGGAAACAACGGTGTGGAAACCCAGGCTGAATTTCCAGGCCCAACCCGGGCTGAACTCCCTGGCCCAACCGGGGCAGAACCCCTGGATCCAACCCAGGCCGAACTCCCGGATCCAACCCGGGCCCAACTTCAGGGACCGCTCCGGACCGAGCGTCCGGGAGCCACCGGTTCCCACCCCACTGGCCGGGCCATCCCCCATGGGAAAAAATAAAACCGGGGCCTGCCCCCGGCCAAAGGGTTCTACGCAAAACCGCCGTCCCGGAATGATTCCGGGGCGGCGGTTCTATTTTTACGGATGTTTATGGACTTAACCCATGGGGACGGCGTTCTCCGGCCTGGGCAACACCTTACACCACCCCCTGGTCCAGCATGGCGTCGGCCACCTTGACAAAGCCGGCAATGTTGGCACCGTTCACATAATTGCCCGGGGTGCCGTATTCCTCCGAGGCATCCAGACAGGCCCGGTGGATGCTCTGCATGATGGACTTAAGGCGATCTTCCACCTCCTCCCGGCTCCAATTCATTCGCATGGCATTCTGGGACATCTCCAGGCCGGAGACGGCCACGCCGCCGGCATTGGCGGCCTTGCCCGGGGCATAGAGGATGTCGGAATCCAGGAATAACTCCACCCCGTCGATGGTGGTGGGCATGTTGGCCCCTTCGCAGACCAGGGAAATCCCGTTGTTCAACAGGGTTTGGGCATCCGTGGCATTGATTTCATTCTGGGTGGCCGAGGGAAAGGCGCAGTCGGCCCGGTGGTGCCAGAGGGGATTGTGGTCGGCACCGGGGTCCGCCGGGGTAAAAACGGCTTCGGGATATTTTTCCGTATATTCCTTGATCCGTCCCCGCTTCACATTTTTCAGGTACATGACGTATTGGAGCTTATCCCCGTCAATGCCCTTTTCATCCACCACATAGCCGGAGGAATCGGAGAGGGTAATGACCTTGCCCCCCAATTGGTTGATCTTTTCAGTGGTGTACTGGGCCACATTCCCCGATCCCGACACCAGGCAAATCTTGTCCTTGAGGGTCTGGTTCCGGGTAGCCAGCATTTCTGCGGCAAAAAAGACCGATCCATACCCCGTGGCTTCGGGTCGAATGAGGCTGCCGCCCCAATTGAGTCCCTTACCCGTGAGCACCCCGGTGAATTCATTTTTCAACTTTCTATACATGCCGAAGAGATAACCGATTTCACGTCCCCCCACCCCGATATCTCCGGCGGGCACATCGGTGTTGGGGCCCAGGTGGCGGAAGAGTTCGCCCATGAAACTCTGGCAGAACCGCATGACTTCATTGTCGGACCGGCCCTTGGGATCAAAGTCGGATCCCCCCTTGCCTCCGCCCATGGGCAAGGTGGTGAGTGCATTCTTAAACACCTGCTCAAAACCCAGAAATTTCAAGATGGAAAGGTTCACCGAAGGATGGAAACGCAGCCCGCCCTTGTAGGGTCCGATGGCGGAATTCATCTCAATGCGGAAGCCCCGGTTGACCTGGACATGGCCCTGGTCATCCACCCAGGGTACCCGGAACTGGATGACCCGCTCCGGCTCCACAATGCGTTCCATGATACCGGCGTGGCGGTATTCGGGATTCTGGTCAAGGACCGGCCGGATGGATTCCACCACCTCGGTAACGGCCTGGTGGAATTCCTTTTCATAGGGATCCCTTGCGTTGACGACGTCGAGAATCGTGCCCATCTCTCCTCCTATACCTAATTATTATGGATTGACTGATGAAGGAAGAACCGGACAGGTCCCAGCCCTTGCAGCCGGGCCTGTCCGTGATCTGAAATATATGGTTCAGCCTACCATACTCGAGATGAAAACACGAGATGAATTCCCCGGCGGAAAGCCGGGGAATTATAGAAGCTTACATCAAAACTACTTGGTATCAAAGATGGCGTGCATGGCCGGGATGAATTTCTTTTCCGCGGCCTTCACATACTTGTCCCAATTGCCTGCATTCTGGTAGAAGGCCAGTGATGCCAGCTTTTTGGTGACGATGGCGTTGCGATAGGCATGGAGCTTATCGCTGTTCATGATATCCAGGACATTTTCAGCCCCCAGACTCTTCATGCACACCGGCGGCACATAGGCGTCCAGAATCTTAAGCATGAGATCCGTATCCGCCACAATGGCCTCCAGATTTTCTTCCACCTTGGCCTGGAAGGCAAAGATCTGTTCGGAAGTGGTTTCCGACAGAACGAAAAGAGGCGTCTTTTTATCGACTTCATGGACGTCGATGAGCATCTGGGTTTCCATACCGGCAAAGGTGGAGACCAGGGTCATGATATCCCGGATCAGGGCCCAGCGGGTTTCCGCATCTTCCAGGAGACGGGCTTCGTAATCATTTTCAAAGAGGAAGGCCGTGAGCACCTCGGCCACGGATGAGGAAAATACCCCGCCCTTGTTGGCCGAAGAGTCCTTGATCTGGTAGATGGGGGTTTCACCGGCGATGTGGCGGCGGGCGGCATCATCAAAGAAGACATTGGCCCCTTCCACGATGAACCGCAGTTCCTGGAAATTGTCCAGGAAATCGGTGATATTGCTCTGGTTGATGGTATCCTTGAATCCACCACAGGGAATGAAGGCCTGGATATTTGCCTGTTCAATGTACTTGCGGTTGGCCGGATCGGTGATGAAATTCCGGTGGAAAATGGCTCCGTCTTCAATGTGGGTGCCGTCGGGCAGGGTAATGTCCTTGCCCCGCAGGGGAACCCGGAAGCCCCGGGGACCGATTTTCCCTTCGGGGAAGCTCATGGAGTTGGCCCGGGGGGCGGTGTGGCGCATGAAGGCAATCTTCATGAGCTCTTCCCGGTCCAGTCCGTCGGGGTCAAAGAGGATGGAACCGCCGTCGATGATCAGGCAGATTTTCCCTTTGTAACACTGGATTTCATTGGAGCCCAGGTCGCCGTCGGGGCCGCCGGTCATCATGAGGTTAAGATCGGATTCCTTGGCCTTGTGATGGGCTATGAGGGTTCTAAAGGCCCCCATGACCGAGGTGGTGGTCATGCCGGAGATCTCGATCTTTCCCCCCACCTTGGCATGGATTTCATCCATGTTTGTGGTCACGGTGACGGTTTTACCATTGATCTGCAGCTCGGTGCCCTGTTCCGGGCCATGGGGAATGAGGCCGAAGAGATCGCCGTTTTCCAGAATACCATAGGTGTCGTGGGGAATGCCGAAGCTCTTGCCCGTGGTCATGGTTCTCCAATATTGATATCCCCGTTCCTTGGCCCGGAAGGAAATGGCATCCATGAGGGGAGCTGTGCCTTCATCCGGTCCGAAGAAAATCATTTCGGGCTTGCCGTAGTGGTCCACCACGGATTCGTCCACCAGCATCAAGTCCATGATGCCTTCGGTGTAATCGTAGAGGGCATCCATGCTGTAAGCGGCATACAGGGCATGGGGAACCACAACACCCTTGGAACCACTTTCGCAGATATCCTTGTGTTTCAGACGCTGGGCTCTGGGTCCCAGGGCATAGTTCAACAGGACGGCATTGTCCAACTCCATGGAGTGGTTGCCCTTGGTGATTCTCAACATTCTCAGGCCGCCACGGGCAATGTCGTCGGCCCGCAGATGGGTGCCGCAGGCATAGTGACCGTTGACGTAGAAGATACCGTAGACAAATTGTTTAAAGACCAGGGGATCCAGGATCCGGTTGTCCAAACGGAAGGAAAAGCTGCGTTTTTCCGTTTTGTAAAAGTTGGTCTTCAGGGTGGCGGTGAGGATCTTGAACATGTACTTAAAGATGTCGAATCCAATGGGATAATCCATGAAGCGGATTTCCAGCATTTTAATGAATTCGTCTTCCTTGCGGGCCAGCTCTTCCAGACCCAGGTCATTGGGGGTGTCCGGGTTAAAACGCCGGTCAAAGAGATCATAGAGAAAACGGAGCAGGTCGGGATGGGACTTGGCCGTTTCCAGAACCGTGCGATGGACATAGGTGAACTTGTTGGATTCCTGGACCCGGCTGGAGAAGGCTTCCTTGTGGTTCGCCGAATCCAGACTATTGAGCAGGTCCATGTCCGCCTTGGTGTTCCGTTCCTTAAAAATGAACATGTGGGTGAAATCCACGGCATTGCCGGCAAAGAGCATTTCACGGAAATTAATCTGCCCGTCCACGTAAAGCTGGGTGATGGGGGAGACGGAAAAGCTCAGGTAGGCCCGCAGGTCTTCCAGGATCTCGGCTTCCTTGGCCCGGGAGAGTTCGCCCTGGACGTAGAGGGAGCAGATGGAAGAGGTGACCTTGGAATCCACGTAGTAGGGTTCCCAATAGGCACGGGTGATGACCAAGCCATGGTCCTGGAACATCCGCCGGAGAACCTGGAGCTGGGGCCGTTCAAAATCCGAATTAAACATGAAGCGAATTTCACCGATGTCGGAAAGGTTGAAGACCTCCACCAGGGGGGTGACATTGTCCGAAACGGCGGCCAGGAATTTTTCATACCGCTGCCGGGTGAGCCGGGGGGTCACGGTGTAATCCTGGTCCATGTTGAAAAGGAACCGGGAATCGCTGAACTGTGAGGGGTCAAAGTCTGCCACGGTTTCCTGGCGGAAAACATAGGTATAATATTCGGAATCCGGGTTGTAATAATATTCCCGGCGGTGGCCGGAGAGCATGGTATCCAACACCCGCTCCATTCTTTCCCGGTTGTCTTTGGTGGCGATGCGCACCCGCTGGACCTGCTGTCCCTGGGTCAAATCGCAGTCAATGTCGGCCACCCAGGAATCGATGACGACCTTATCGTCGTCAAACTTGATGCTCTTGGCAATGGAAGAGAGAATGCTTTTCAGGGATTCCTTGGTAATGGTTTCAAAGAAATAGTCGGGAAGTCCCAGATCGTCCAGGAGGATGCCTGCAGCCATGTTGATGCAGTTGGCCGTAATCAGCCCTTCCGAGGAGAGGTCGATGACCGCTTCATAGAGGAGGCTGGAATTGAGTTTAACGGTTTGAGCCTTTTGGATGATGTAAGCGCCTTTGGTTACAGACAGACCCGCGTCGGTTTTGGTATCCATGTGATGGATCTCCTAATTGTGTGGGGGTAAATGTTCGGTAATGGGAGGGAAGGGGCTTTGCTGGAAAGCCTCGGAGAGATGTTTTGGCTATGTAAATACAAATGCAAAATAACATTCTTCCTGATCAAGTGACAATATTCCAAAACCTTCGCCATTGAAGGCTTTGCACTACTGCCAAAAACTTTCGCCATTGAAAGTTTTCAGTCATTACCGCCGTACAAGGACAAGCTATTACACCGACTGATGGGGTAGGTCAACTTGCAATCGATATTTTTTTACACAAACAGAGTTTATCGACCCGGCTGCAAATCAATATCTCGGTTTCATTGGCAATTCCCCCCATGCTTTTGTTGACTTCCCCCCATGGGCCATATATGGTAATTATTTTTCAAACCTCTCCATGGACGATGGAAAAATGACCCAAGAAGCCCCCATCCTGCCCGTTGCCGTAGATGAAAAACAACTGGAACTCAAGCAGTTGCCGGAAATGCCCAAGATTTTTGCCCGGGCCATGATGATCGCCCCCTTTCGGGGAAAGCAGCTGAAAAAAAGGGGTATACAAAAAAGGGGTCGCATTGTTTTCAATGGATTGACCCCGAATCCGGAAACCCAGGCCCTCTACCGCAGGGTCTGCGGATTTTCCACCCCGGGGGAGCTGCCCCCCACCTATTTCCAAACCCTATTTGTGGAACTTCTGGGAAAATACATTGTCAGCCCCCTTTTCCCCCTTACCCCCCTGGGTCTCATCCACACCGGACAATCCATCCGCCAGGAACGGCCCATCCTCCCCCATGAGGCCCTGGATCTTTCCTGTGCCCTCCTGGGCATGGAGACATTGGAAAAGGGTGTGGAAAGCCGATTCCACCTCTGCATCCACATCAAAGGAGAATTGGTCTGGCAGGGGATTTCCACCTTTTTCACCCGGAGCGGGGAAAAAACAAAAAGCAAAAAAACAACCCGGGAGGATATCATCCTCAAACCCCGGCGCATCTTCAAGGTGGCCAAAAACACGGGGCGTCGCTATGCCAAGGCATCCGGGGACATGAATCCCCACCACCTATACGGCTTCACGGCCAAATTTTTCGGATTCAAACAGCCCATTGCCCACGGCATGTGGAGCCTGGGCCGGAGCTGGGCCGGCATTGAAAGGGAACTGGCCCCCCAGTATCCCATCACCCTGGAAGCCCAATTCAAACTCCCCATTTTCATGCCCGCCACCCTGGCCCTGGGATGGGAGGAACTTCCGCCCCCGGAACGGGATAGAGACGGGGGGGATGAAAAACATCCCCAAGGAGAATCCACAGGAAATAGGGAAATGAAACGGCTGGCATTCGAACTCCGGGACCGGTACTCCCACCTGCCCCACCTCAAGGGACAATGCAGTTTCAAATGATGGGCTCCGCCTTTGCATTGGCGTCGGCCTTCTTCTGGGCCCTGGCCGTCATCCTCTTTAAAAAGAGCGGTGAGGTCTTATCCCCCATTACCCTGAACATCTATAAAAGTATCGTGGCACTGGTGGCTGTGGGGGCCACCATGGGAGTGATGGGAATTCCCTTTTTGCCCGACCTGCCCTGGAACCACTGGTGGCAGTTGTCCCTGTCCGGATTTTTGGGCATCACCCTGGCCGACATCTTTTTCTTCACCGCATTGAATAAGCTGGGGGCCACCCGCCTGGCCCTGGTGGAATGCCTTTACCTGCCCATGGTCCTGGTATTTTCCTTTTTAATATTGGGGGAACGGCTCTCGGGCCTGGCCGTGGTCGGAGGTCTGCTGGTCCTGTCGGCGGTATTTTTCGGTTCCCTGCCCGCCCCCGGGGAAGAACGGAGCCGGGACCGGGATACCCTGGGGGGTATCATCGCCGGAATTCTGGCCATGGTTTTCCTGGCCCTGGGCATTGTGGTGGCCAAACAGGTCCTGGACCAGAGCAACGTATTCTGGGCCACCTGGGTCCGGGTGGCCGCCGGGGTAATCACCCTCATCCCCATTGTCCTCTGCCACCCCAAACGGCGCAGTTATATCAATGAGCTGAAAAATACGAAAAACTGGCTGGTTCCGTTGCCCGCGTCCATTGCCGGCAATTACGTCGCCCTCCTCCTCTGGGTGGCGGGCATGAAATACACCGCCGCCTCAAGGGCCGCCATCCTCAACCAGATGTCCACCATCTTCATCTTCATCATGGCCGCCCTCTTCCTCAAGGAACGCATCACCAAACGGAAATCCTTGGCCATTGCCCTGGCCATGACCGGGGCAGCCATGACGATTTTAACCAATTAATCACATCCCAGGGGAAGGTGCGCAGATGACCCGGTTACGCCCCTTGGCCTTTGCCTGGTACAGGGCCCCATCGGCCCGGTTCAACAAGGCCGAAATCCCCCCATCGGATTCACTTACCACGGCCCCGCCAATGCTCACGGTCAGACCGACCTGCCCGTTGGGGAGTTCCAATGGATGGGATTCAATGTGTCGACGGATGCGCTCTCCGGCATTCCAAAGGTCCCGGGTTCCGATCCCGGGGAGAAGAACCACAAATTCTTCTCCACCAATGCGATAAAAAAGATCGTTGCTCCTCAGGCATGAGGCCACCTCCCGGGAAAAATGAATGAGCATGGAATCCCCTACGGCATGGCCGTGGGTATCGTTGACGCCCTTGAAAAAATCAATATCCAGAAGCAAGAGGCCCAGGGGACCGTGGTCGGCCTTCAATTTCCCCATTTCTTCCGGGGTAATCCCATGGAAGGCGCGACGGTTGTATACATGGGTCAATGGATCTTTCAATGCCGACCGGGCCAATCGATCGCTTAAATCCTCCACCATCATGATCATCAAACACAAGGTCATGAACAACAGGGAGACATGGGTCCACAATACATAGGCTGCTGTGGTCCACCCCGTTGTGTAGTAAACATCATAGCTCTGGGTAAAAAGGATCTCCCCCCAACGGAGAAAAATGACAATGGCGTTGACCAGGTAATTCCAAGCCAACAATATGGCCGTACGCCGCCCCTTGGAAAAGCAGAGAAGATCCCAGCCCATGGAAATGTTAAAAAAGATAAAAGCCAGGCACAACATGGAAATCCGCACCGGCACAAGTTCGGGAGAAATTAAAGAAAGACAGCCACTGCCGGCAACGCCCCAGACGATGCCGGCCAACCAGCCAGGATGGGGCCGTCCCAGATAGGTTCGAATGCCCTGCCAGAGAAAGACATGGGCCAATACCGATACGACATTTGCCAGGACAATGGTGAACAGGGGAGAAATCTGCCCCCTGAAACTCATGAGTGCAAGGGCGATGAAAAGAGCGAAAATCCCCCGTGCCCAGCCCAAAACAGCAGGAGAGGAAAACCGACTGAAATGCAACCAGAAGGCCGAAGCTGCCGACACGGCAGCCGTGGCCGTAAGGCCCACATAGAGTTCACGAATGGCAAGCATGGAGCAGAATCCAAATTCAAATAAAGGCCAAAAGGTCTTGAAACATGACCAGAATGTTCCAATCCCTTGTCCCAGCCCTATACATCAAAACCAATGTCCCTGTAAATTTCAAAAATAAGAAATGAATACCACAATGGAAGAAATCAATACTCTTCTACCCTGGTTCCCGCCCCGCCGCCCCGGGCACCGAGGCCCAGGAAAAGATATCCTCGTTCTGAAGCAAACGGCAGGCCCGGGCCGATTCCACGGCTCGGCTGTGCTGGGTATCCATGAGAATGTGGGTGAGGCCGGCGCCGGCCAGCATGGCCAGGTAGGCCGACTCCATGACTTCCCGGCGATAGAGGTCGGGGCCGCCGGTGGTCAGGTTGGAAAGCCCGGCCATGACCTGGACCGGACCGCCCAGAAGCTGGGGCAGAAGCAGGAGGGTCTCCACCACCTCACGGGCACGGAAGAGCCCCTCTTCCCAGGCCAGGGGAGGCACCACCGGATCAAAAATAATCCGACCCAAGTCCAGTCCGGCTTCGGTGCAATATGCGGCCAGGGCTCCGGCCATTTCCAGCCGTTCCTCCCGATCCCGGGCCACCCGGCTCTTTTCATCCAAAAGAAAGCCCACCACCGGAACATCATATTCCAGGGCCAGGGGAAGGATGGATTTCAACTTAGCGGGCTCCAGGGAAATGCCGTTGATGATTTTGGGATTGGGGCCAGCGGCCAGGCCGGCATCCATGGCTTCTGGATTGGTGGTATCGATGAAAAGGGGCAGGTCGGTGACGGCGGAAACCGCCTCCACCAGGAAGGTCATGGTCCTGCGGGGGGCACGGGTCAAGGGGCCGGCATTGATATCCAGGGCCCGGGCACCCCGGGCAACGGCCGCCTGGGCCATGGTCTGGAGGGGAAGGGGATCATGATCTTCAAGGGCGGATTGAACCATCTTTCGGGTGATGCGGATATCATCGGCCACCAATTCCACGGCATGCCTCCTCAAAAACAGGTTACGGGGTATAGATTCCGATCTGCTTCATATACGAGGTCAGTGTTCTCAGGGTTTCCTTGATCCGCTCCACATCCATGGGGGCGATGAAGATGGTATCATCCCCGGCAATGGAGCCCATGACCAGGTCAAACCCGTGGTCGTCGATGAATTTGGCCACGGTATTGGCCGTTCCCGGCCGGGTGTGGATGACGATCATCTGACCATTTTCCAGAATCCGGGTTACCAGGGAATCAAAAAAACCGATATTTTTCAAGCCCGAAACCGTGTGGGCCAGGACATAGACGGATTTTCCACTCTCATCGGTCTTTTTCACGGCATTGAGTTTTTTCAATGCCCGGGACACCGATGACTGGGTGGTGTCAATGCCCTGCTCTTTCAGGGCTTCCACCAGTTCGGCCTGGTTGCCGGAAACCCCGTTGGATAACAATTTGTTAAGTTCTGCCGCGATGCTCATCGCTCCATCCTGTACTTATGGATTTGCTCTCGCATTTTTATGCGATATTTAAGTTTTATGCGCATTTTATACATAAACCCTTGACTCTTTCAATGTTTTTCTCCATTAATATTCCAGTGCACGTCCCCGGAAGAACGGCGACGGCCCTTTTATCAAGGGAAACACAGAAGATCCGATAATTTTAAGGAGATACCATGTCAAAGGAAAAAGTAGTTCTGGCCTACTCAGGCGGACTGGATACCTCGGTCATCCTCAAATGGCTTCTGGAAGAAGGATATGAAGTCTATGCCTACATGGCCAACATCGGCCAGGAAGAAGATTTTGAAGCCGCCCGCAAAAAAGCATTACAGATCGGGGCCACCGATGTGTTCATCGAAGACATGCGCCGGGAATTTGTCACCGATTATATTTTCCCGGTATACAAGGCCAATACCATTTATGAAGGCCGATATCTCCTGGGAACGGCCATTGCCCGTCCCCTGATTTCCAAAAAGCAGATTGAAATTGCCAAACAGGTGGGCGCCCAATACGTCTCCCACGGCGCCACGGGCAAGGGCAACGACCAGGTCCGGTTTGAGCTCTCCTACTATGCCCTGAACCCGGCCATCAAGGTCATTGCCCCCTGGAAGAACACCGCCTTCCTCAATGCCTTCAAGGGCAGAACCGATCTTCTGGCCTATGCGGAAAAACATGGGATCCCCACCAAGCAGAGCGCGGCCAAGCCCTACAGCGAGGACGACAACCTCCTGCACATTTCCCACGAAGCCGGCATCCTGGAAGATCCGGGCCATGAATGCGATGAAAGCATTTACTCCCACACCGTCTCCCCGGAGGAGGCCCCGGACACCCCCACAAAGATCAAAATCCAGTTCAAGGACGGCATCCCCGTCAAGGTGACCAACCTCAACGACGGTACGGAAAAAACCGATCCCCTGGAGCTGTTCATGTACCTGAACCAGCTGGGCCGGGAAAACGGCATCGGCCGTCTGGACATGGTGGAAAACCGCTTCGTGGGCATCAAATCCCGCGGGGTCTATGAAACCCCGGGCGGCGCCATCCTCATGGAAGCCCACAAGGACATCGAAGGCATTGCCATGGACCGTGAGGTCATGCGCCTGCGGGACATGCTGGCCGCCAAATTCGCCGAACTGGTCTACAATGGATTCTGGTTCAGCCCGGAAATGGAATTCCTCATGGCCGCCATGGACAAGAGCCAGGAGGTCATCGACGGTGAAGTCACCCTGAAATTGTACAAGGGCGTGGCCTATCCCGTGGCCCGGACCAGCC
>JAKSBM010000572.1 GCA_022361135.1 Desulfobacterales bacterium
AGACCTCAAGACCCAGGTCCTCAAGATGCGCATTAAGGGGGATACGACCCAGCGAACGGCATTGGATCCCTTTTTGGGCCAAATGACCGACCTGAAATTGCCCCGGGCCCATTGGGAAATTCAAAATACGGTGCTTTCAAGGATTGCGGCCATGGCCGAGTCCGTGGACATCACCCTTCCCCAGGGAATGAATCTGGGTGCTGCCCTGGATTACATCGCCGACATGCCTTCCCAGGATCGGGGCCCCGTGGTTACTGAGATTCGCAATGGATTGGAAAGCGGCTACCTGGATCAGGAGATTGTCCTGGCTGCCTTGGTGGGTTTAATCCCCACCCAGGGCGGGGATACCACCCGTATCATTCTGGGGGAGGGGGAGAGCAACCCCCTGGTGGCCAACATGGCCGCACTGCTGTCCGGCACCGGTCGGGACCAGGCCCTGGCTTACCTGAACCAACTCATGCCTGAACTGGTTTTTGTGGCTTTGGAAAATGTCGCCGGAGACGGGACCATCCATTTCGGTTTTGACCAGGTGGGCCCGGAGTGGTTGCCCGGGGATGCCATTCCCGGTTTTGCCCACTCCATGGATCCCAATGGTCAGTATGCCGTTTATACCCAGGTGGACAGCCATGATTCCCCCACGGGACTGCCCGAACAATTTGCCATGGCCCTGACCCGGGATCTCACCCTGGAGCCCTCCATCCACGCCATTCCTGTGGTGGGCTACCAGATCAACCGCAATGGCAACCTGGGCAGCGATGAGTTTACACAGTCCTCGGCCTGGGTCGCTGAAGTCTTTCCCCGGCCGTGGATGCGGATATGTTTGGCCGCCTGACCCATGGGCGGGATGCCCTCCAGGGACTCAATGGAAATATCCTCAACATTGCCCGGGCCATGGCTTTGGATCTCCAGGATCCGGATAACCCCGGTGCCCGTCTCATGGTGGAGATGGGCGAAGCGGTTTCTGATTTTAAGGATGACGAACCCGCTGCCTATGCCCGGTTCTTTGATGCCCTGAAACGGTTGAAAACGGAAGAGCCTGCCCTCTACGAAGCCCAGCTGGGTGCCGAGGCCGCCACCCCGGCCAGGGCAGCCCTGAACGATCTTTACACCACCTTCCGCCAATTGGATGAAAACGGTTTTGAGTTGGGAATTGCCCAATGGGAACTTTTTGATGAATTGGTTGGATTCCAGGATATTTCTTCGGAAACCGGGATGCGGCCCAGTAAGGATATTGTCAATCGTTGGATCACCGGGGACACCTTCGGCGCATTGAAAACCTTTGATGCCCTGGAAAAGGCCACGGATCTACCGGCCTCCACCCTCCAGCCGGTGAAGGATTTGTTTACTTCCTTTGGGGCCGCCGTTGGTGATACACCGGGGCAGCGCCTTTCCAGCCTGGTCCAGGCCGAACTCAAGCTCATGGAACGGGTGAGCACCATTAAGACCGATTGGACCGAGGTACCGTCCGGGTTGAGGGATTTCCACGATGCCGTTGCCCAACGCGTGGTACCCGCCCTGGAAGCCGCCGCAAGCGGAGATTTGGGAACACCGGCCCAACAGCAAAATCTTTTGGATATGGCCCGGTTGGCCAGCCGTTCCACCGACCCTGGGGTCCAGGTCGTGGCGGTCTCCGCCATCGACGACCTGGTGGCCGACTATGGGACGGCCCTGGACAACGGCCATCTCCTCTTTGACCTGGGCCGGAATCCGGATACGGTGCCCGGCGGACTGGGCCAGACCCATCCCGAAGTGGCCCAGAACCTTTATGGACTGGGCCTAATCTCCCAGGCCGACTTCCAGAACTATATGCGTTATCTGCTGGCCCAGACCAATGATGTTTTTGACCTGGTGGACCGGCTTCAGTTCGGGAAGATTTCCCAGGGGGATTTTCTGGAAATCGTCTCACGCTTGGAATTCAATACCCCCGGGGGGGCCGATACCCTCTATGGTGAGCTGCTTTCCGAACTTGCCAAGCGTCTGGATGCCAATCACCAGAATGAACCGGTAAAATCCGTATTGGAAAACCTGGGATATGAACTCCAGGATGCCATTTCACGCAGTCTGCTCACCGATGAAGGCCGGGACGCCTTGACCGGGCTTTGGACCGACCATGTCCTGCCCCTCCAGGTTACGGATCTGAACGGCACGCCCTTGATTTCCAGTGCAGACGGTTTCAAAGCCATTTCCCACACCGATCGCATTGGGTTTGAAGAGGAATTCACCACCAAGCCATTGGCCGAAGTGGGGGCGGCACAGGGGGAGAGGAAGGCCATCCTCGGTGCCACGGCCGATCGAGAACTCAATATTCCGGTGATGCGGCTGGAGGTGGACAGTGTACAGGCCGGTTACATCTACCTGGAACTGGTCACCGGCCCCCTGCGTTCCGCCGAATACCAGGATCCGGCCTATCTCATTGCCAAATCCACCCTTTACGATGCCATTTCCGAGGCCGGCAAGGGCACCACGGTTAAGGCGATTATTGATACCTATAATGCCAATCTGAGCGAAAAAATGGGAGCCAAGGCGTCCCGGTATTTGCTGGAAATTCCCGAAGACAGTGCCGCATCTGGATTGGCCATGGGATATAATTCCAAACTCACCCCCGGATATATGACCGATAATCGGAACATCCAGGCCACGGTGAACATGGCCATCGGAGACATCGGTTCCCAGGGCTTTATCCAGGGTGCCGCCTCCGTGGGATATGAAACCCAGGCCACCCAGGCCGCCGAGGTCACCGATCGCATCATGGCGGAGATGGATCCCCAGGGCACCATGGCCACCGAAGTCAGAGCCCTGGTTTACACCTATGTCTTTAACGAATATCTGGGGGCCGGCCTTAAGGAAGGGTTCTATTCCCTGAAGACCGATTTTAATATGCTCTTCCGTTTCAGCCCCGAGGACATCATCTTTGGCGTGCTTTCCGACACGGATCTCACCGCTGTGAAATCCTGGTACGACAACGGCGGCAAGGATTTCATGGCCGGTGAAATTTCCCATGGGTTGGGGGAAAAGGCAGCGGCCAAACTGGGGACCTATTTCACCCGGCGCATGGATGATGTTTTTTCCACCAATGTGGGGTACCGTCTGGACAACGACCGTGTTCAGCTCCTGGTTCATTTGGACGGCAGCTCGGATTTCTCCCCCATCGATGGAAATCTTGCCGTACATCACACCCACCCCAATCCGGAATCCCGGGCTTCCCTTGGATTTGACGGGGAACATTATTACGGGGCCGTGGAATTTCGTTCCACCCAATCCGCCCTGGTGAATCTGGTTAAACATCCGGAAGCCTGGATGGAGGGCCCGTCCAGGGATCTGGTTACCCAGCTCATGGCTGGAGAGGTGTCCTCGGCCCCGGACGATTACACCCGTACCGTGGCCGGATTTCTGGATGAAGCGGTCCAGGCCGTCAGCATCTGGAGTCGCAAGGGCGGCCTGGCCCCGGGTTCCATAGAAACCGGGTTAAACCAATTGGAACAGGCCCTTCCCCCGGAAAGGCAAAGACCGGAAGGGGAATCCAGGTCCACCCTATGGAATATCCTTCTGGACGAGGCCTGGCAACGGATCCTCAACACCCTGGGGGACAATGCCGAAGCCCATTTGCCCGCATTGACGACCCTGTCCCAGAAGTTGGACCAGAGCCTAGGCTTTGCCGGCAGCCTGCCCCCGGTGGAAGACCCCAGCCAGGAACAGGAATCTGAAATCTATGCAGTGGAAGCCTTTCTGGATGGAGAATATTCACCCCAGGAGTTTGCCGATGAGGTGAAATCCCTCTCACGCAGCCTGAGACTTGAGGCGGTGAATGCCGTATTGACAGCCAATGCCGACGAACATCCCTATGCGGATTTTGCCGCCGCCCAGAATCTTTTAATCTCAGATATCACCGAATTTTACCTGGAAGATGCCCTTTCTTCCCAGGCTCGACTCACCGTGGAAACGGCCGCCGCAAGGGTGCGTGGAGATGAGTCCCTGGGCTTTAACCTGGATGAGGAATCCTCGGTTCGTCTTACCCTGGACGCCATCCAGGCCAGGCTCCTCCAGGAAACCCAGGCCAGGAGTCAGGGCAGTCGTACGGATTACGACGGGGATGGTGTGGCCCAGGAAGCCGATGTGAACGGTTTCTATTTTTCAGAAGTGTTTAGCCTGGACAAACCCCAGTGGCTGGAAGACCGGGGCGGGGCGAATCCCCCGGATTGGGACGGGATTGAAAATGCCCATGTCACGGAATTGGCCCACCAATGGGAGAGCAGTGCCGGCAGTATCCTTACCTCTGACCAGGCCACCGCTTACAGCCAGTTGGCACAGGCCCTTACCGAGGGAGAATTGACCTTGGCCAATGGGGAGCCTGCCGCTGCATTTGTGGCCCTGGTCATGGCCCCGGACCAGGAAACCCTGGTGGCCATGGCCCTCTATTCCGTGGATGAAACCACGGGCAAAGGAGAGCTCCATGCCCTGGTCACCGATCCGGCAGCCCTGGACGACTCTCCCGTATCCACCACCCTTTGGGAAGGGGCGGCCCGCCAGGCTCTGCTCACCTCGGTACAGGATCTGCTCACCCGGTTTGATATTTCAGGCATTGGTTTTGAAACCGCCCTCATGGAACATGAAACCCTGGCAAGGGAGCTTTTTTTCCGGCCCCAGGGCGCCGAAGCCCTGTTTGAGGCGGCCGCCTCCACCGGTACCAGCCATGGAGAAGCCCTTTCCTTTATCCTGGCCGGACAATTGGAGGTTTTGGGGGCAGTGCAGGAAAATCTCTACGATATCCAGGCCCTGGTCATGGGGCTGGATGGGGTCACCCGTCAAGCCATTGTGGGGCTGAAAAATCAGATTGACCAGATTTCCGCAGACATGGTGGGGGCCGACGCCCATGCAATGGAAAGCCTGGGGAACCAGGTTAACTCACTCCAATTGGATGCCGCAGATCTGGCCCTGAAGACCTGGGCACAGGTTCCCCAAACCTTTGAAGGTGCCGCAAAAATGGAATTGGTAAACATCCGGAATATGAGTCGGATTTCCCCGGACGCGGCACAGGCGTTTTACGGTATTAAGGGGGCCCTTCCCCAGGTTATGGAAGGATACCTGGTCGGTCTCAACGATACTCCGCCCTCCAGGGAGGGACTGGTTTGGCTGTTGGATTCCATGTCCGAGTACATGGCGCCCGAGGATTTTGCCCAAACCGTGGGCAGCGTGTTGGAATCCACGGCGGTGGATTCCGCAGCCAGCCGGATGGATAACCTCATCGTGGATGTGCTCCAGGGACTCCAGGATTCCTCTCCGGAACATGTGGCCGCCGTGGTGTCGGACCAGCCCTGGCTTAAGGATCGGTTGACCACGGGCCAGGATCTGTTTGTCACCGATACCCGGTACGATACCCAATGGGTGGTGGCATTGGCCACGGACACAACAGTGATGGATGCCGCCCGGGCCCTTTATGACAAACACCCCGATTCCAGTCGTCTTTTGACCTGGGACGGGGAAACCCTCACCAGCCTGGAGGGCCATGGGATTCTTCTGGGCAGTAATAGCCGCCTCTCCCTGGTGGGCCACGGAACACCGTCGGAGATTGAAAACCTATCCCCGGAGAAACTGGTTCAGATGCTGGTGGATCAAAAGGTCCTGGCTTCCGGGGACCGTTTGGGACGCATCAGTTTTGTGGGATGTGACCTGGGTAACATGGCCGATCCCGACGGTAGCTATCTTTCTTCGGGATTTGCCATTGCCGCATTGCGGGAATTGGATGGAAACGGGGTGACCGTTTCCGAGGCCTCGGTGCGTACCGGCTTGGTTAAGGTGGATGAATTCGGACAAAAATGGACCGGCACCTTCAACAGCGAGGGACAGGTGATCTGGAGCCGTAAGGATCACCAGGCCAAATTGGTGGTCACCCGGGACCCGGACGGCGGCTTTGGTATCCAAGAGGTGGCGGGCAGCCATGGGGATCTCATCCAGGTCACCGGGGATACGGAAAATGCCCTCAAGGCAGCAGGCCAAGGACAACGGGTTCGATTCCAGGATGGAATTCAGGTGGATGAAAATGGGGCCCCCCTCTCTCCCTTTGAGTCGGGCTTTCTCACCAATGACCAGGTGGAGACCATCCATACCCGCCTGGGCGATGGATTTTCCGGCGACCTCTGGATCGACGGCAACAGCTTTGCCGAAACCGTGGAAACCCACACCGATCCCCAGAGCTGGCTTGCGGTTTCACTGGATCCGGCTGCTGTGGATCCCGGCACCGGCACCAATGAATCGGAAGGCGGGGAGGAAGACCTTCTCCATGCAGAGAAGGAGATCCTTGACCTCACCGAGCAGACATTGGAATGGAGTCGGTTGGCCGACCAGGCCGAGGCCAGTGTTGTCAAATTGTTGGCCGAGAACGATTTGTCCGATGCCTGGATGCCCGACTTTGACAGTTTGGAAGAAAATGGCGACGGCAGCTATTCCATCCGGTTCATTAACACCGAAGACCCCGACGAATTGCGAATCCTGGTCACCGAAGATGCCACCCTCATGGAATTCAAGGAGTTCCTGGATACCCATTTGGAGAAAGTGGGCTCGGCCTATGACATGGATACCAGCGGCGATCTCCATAAAAATAACGATGCCACGGATGCGGAAAGCGTGGACGGACTCAATGCCGCCTTCACCATTCAATACATCCTCAACTATGTCCAGCAGAAACAAAAGGGGAATGTGGCCGGGGATGACGTTCCCCAGAATCTGGCCATTGCCCTGGAGGTTCACAACTATTCCATGATGGCCCAGCTGGCCCATGGGGTGGCCATGGATGCCGTCCACGTGGTCAAGCTGGTGAAAACCCTGGTCTCCGGGGAAACCGAGGCCGCAGAAACCGCGGTCTCCACCTTTGGAAAGGCCCTGGGCCATGTGGCCGGCGAAGGACTGGGCCTTCTCTTTGGGGTGGCCAATGTGGTCCTGGATTCCTATGAGCTCTCCCAGGCCAATACCGAGGCGGAAAAGGCTGTATTCGGCACCCAGTTGGCCTTTGATTCCGCCGGCCTGGCACTGACCACCACGGCGGTCATTGCCGGTTTGGCCGGAGCCGCCACGGTTTCCGCCGTGGTGGGTGGCGTGGGCGCCATTGTGGCGGGCATCGGCATCGGGGCGGCCGCCCTGGCCGAGAACTATGTGGCCATTGCCAATTCCGCCGAAGCCATCGGCGATGTTTTTCACCAGATTGATGAAGGATACGCCAACGGCGGATTTTCCTATGATTCCGACAATGACCTCCTTTCCCCGGAACCCGGGGCCATTGTGGACACCATTGATTTCAGGACCAACACCGTGACCTTTGGCTCCCAAAAGATATACGGCTCCAGCCATGGCAGCACGGGCTCCGGTGCGGAAGACTATTTTTTCTGGGCAGGAGATTTCCCCGTGGTGGATGAGGATTCCACCCTCTATGTCCGGGATCAGATCGGCTATGCCCAGACCACTGCACTCAACCACCACGATGCCGCCATCCTGGTGCTGCCGGGCACGCCCAACACCTTTTTCAACGATTATGAATGGAATACCCTTCCCGGTTCCACCACCAAGAATCACGATGGATTTGATGCCCTGCGCCGCATGGAAGAGGGGGGGGATTTTGATTTTGATTTTTACATCTTCCCTTCGGAATACATCATTGATGACATGGATGTTTCCTATTCCAACCACACCGTCACCGTGAAACTGGACCACCGGGACCGGACCCTGGCCGTGCCCGATTTCCCTGACGATTACCAGGGGAAAACCTCCTATAACATCCACGGCCAGGGCGGTTCCTATGTGATTGCCCCCAATGAACACACCCACGGCATGACCCTGGTCACCGACGGGGACAATGCCTCAACTTGGCTCATCAAT
>JAKSBM010001019.1 GCA_022361135.1 Desulfobacterales bacterium
ACGACCCCCGGGGCGAAGGTCTGGAACTGGCCAAAGCTTACGCAGCAGCCACCGGCGGCCACCGGGCCGGCGTCCTCCACTCCTCCTTTGTGGCCGAAGTGAAATCCGACCTCATGGGCGAACAGACCATCCTCTGCGGCATGCTCCAGGTGGGCTCCCTGCTCTGCTACGATAAGATGATGGAAAAGGGCATGGACTCCGGATACGCGGCCAAACTGGTCCAGTACGGATGGGAAACCGTCACCGAAGCCCTGAAGCACGGGGGCATCACCAACATGATGAACCGGCTCACCAATCCGGCCAAGATCAAAGCCTTTGAACTCAGCGAAGAAATCAAGGAAATCCTGGCCCCCCTCTTCCACAAGCACATGGACGACATCATGAGCGGCCACTTCTCCAGAACCATGATGGAAGACTGGGCCAACGACGATGCCAACCTGTTGAAATGGAGAGCCGAAACCGGAGAAACCGCATTTGAAAATGCCCAATGCACCGACGCTGAAATTTCCGAACAGGAATACTTCGACAACGGCATCCTCATGGTGGCCATGATCAAGGCCGGGGTGGAACTGGCATTTGACACCATGGTTTCTGCAGGCGTCATTGAAGAATCCGCCTATTACGAATCCCTGCACGAGGTGCCCCTCATCGCCAACCTCATTGCCCGGAAAAAACTCTATGAAATGAACGTGGTCATTTCCGATACGGCGGAATACGGCTGTTACCTCTTCTCCCAGCAGGCCGTGCCCATGCGCAAGGATTTCATGGCCAAGCTGGACACCGACGTCATCGGCCGGGGGCTGGACCTCAAGGACACCGGCGTGGACAATGTGGCCCTCATCCAGGTCAACGAGGCCACCCAGGCCCACAGCATTGAAAAAGTCGGACGGACATTGCGACGCCACATGGGTGCCATGAAACCCATCCTCTAATTCCCTCCGTTCGACCATAAACCCCGGCACCGCATACAATCCCACGGTGCCGGGGTTTTTTATTTGGCGGATCCCGCTCCGTTGGCCAAAGGAATGTCCCGGACCGGCAGTCCAAGCAATCCCGGCACCCTTCGGGTGACTCCGTTTCGCCCCATGGGGGATAATCCACGGCCACAGAAAATTTTAAACCCGGATTAAATTTCCATGGGCTTCCGCATTTTCACATGGCCGGGGGAAATCCAAATCAATGGAATTGGCAGCCCTGGAAGACGTCCTCTCCGGCCAGCCATCGATCACCAACATCCTCGGACTGGAACAGGACCACCATGGCCTTCACAAAACCCACCCCGTAAGAATGGAGCCCCCGGGCCCGGGTGGCCTGGATAAAGGCCTCGGAATAGAGGCTGGTGAACTTCTTCAACAGGGGAAAACAGGGCACATCCACCTCCCGTGCCTCTTCAAAGCCCTGGCGGCAGGCTGCGGCATCCAGGGAATGGTAGGCCCGGCAGGAAAAGGGGCGGATGCCGTAAATCAGGCAACTCTGGGCCTGGGTGCCGTCCAGGAAGGGACAGGCGGCCTTGTGCTCCCGCCACCAGGATTCCCGGGAGATGTCCCCGCGCAGGTCCATGTCCATGATCCGGTCCCGGAAAAAGGCCAGACCCTCGGGGGTGGCGGAATTTTTCAATTCGTGGAAAACAATGAGGGCCTCGGGAATGGAGACCTCCTGTCCCATGTAACAACAATGGGCACACCCTTTTTCACAGGCCGTCTCCGGTGGCGGGGCCGGAAGCATGTCAATCCATCGGTTCATCACCGCAGCCATGACCTCCACGCTGTTCCCATGTTTTTCCAGGATGGCCTGGAACTCATTCCGGGCCGTCTCAAACCGGGTTTTCAACATCATCTGAGCCTGTTCCGCCTGTTCTTCGGGGGAAGGGGTTGAATCTACCATCTACATCTCCATTATTTTGAGGGTTTCCGGGGCTTCACCCGTCGGGTGGCCACGGCGGTAAAGGGATCGTCGGGCCAGTAATGCTTGGGGTACCGCCCCATGAGATCTTTTTTCACATCCAGGTAGGTCCTTTTCCAGAAATTCTCCAAATCCTGGGTGATCTGCACCGGCCGCTGGGCCGGGGACAGGAGATGGAGGGTCACGGCCACCCGGCCCCGGGCAATGCAGGGGGTGGTGGTGAGGCCGAACATTTCCTGGAGTCGCACGGCCAGGACCGGACTTTTCAACAATTCCCCGTTTTCATCCCGATACCGCAGGGGAATCCGGGACCCCGAAGGTACTTCCAGATGGGTGGGGGCGGCCCGGTCAATGGTCTGGCGATCATTCCAGGGCAATAGGTAGGAAAAGGGGCCCTCCAAATCCATTTTTCCCAAGGCCTTCCAGGATCGGATACCCGCCAGGAAGGGGGCCAGCCAGTCTTCCAGCCGCTCCCCCAACGCCGTTGCGGACAGGTCGGGCAGCTCGTCCATGCCCCCCGAAGCCCTCAAAAAGAGGCACCGGTCCATGAGTCCGGCCTGGGATTTGGACCAGGGTAATTTTTCCACGCCAACCTCCCGGATGCCGTCCA
>JAKSBM010001034.1 GCA_022361135.1 Desulfobacterales bacterium
CAAACTCCGATCCCTGACTTTTGTGGATGGTGACGGCATAGGCCAGATCCAACTCCACCAGATCGGCCTGGCGGTAAACCACATACCGATGGTCGGGAAAAAAGGAGATGGTCAGGGTCAGGGCCTGGGTGTCCATGTCCCGGATCACGCCAATGTCCCCGTTAAAGACACCGAGATCATAATTATTTTTCCGATGGATCACCCGATCCCCCACCCGGAAAATCCGACTGCCCACCTGGACCTGGGGTTTGCCCTGGGCCGGAGGGTTGGTCCGCTCCTGGATCACCCGGTTTAAATTGATGGTGCCCAGACTCCCCCGGGTCATGGGGGAAAGGATCTGAATCTCGGCGGACTTTCCGTAGTACCGGGGAATCCACTGGGTATAGAGTTTGCTCACCGTGTCCACGGCGGTGAGGTTGTAGTGGAGGGAGGACCAGGGATGGACCTTTTTCACCACGGATTTCAACTCGGCCACCGGCCCCTGGGAACGGGCCACCCTTTCCAGATCCACATGGCGAAACTTATCTGGAATGCTGATTTCCCCCTGGAAGGGAGAGAGCTTTTCCTGGGATCGGAACTCAAAGAGCCCCGCATCGGTGGCGGGCACGTCTTCGGGGCCCAAGGTTTCCCCCTGATCAGCCAGAACCCGCTTCACCCGGGAAATAAAATTCATCTGTTCCTGGGTGGCCTCGTCGGAATCCAGGAAAAGGCAATCTGTGGGATCCTTCCAGACCTTGGGATTCTTAAAGGGGGATTGGATCCACGGGGTTTGCCCCTGGTTGATCTGGTGGGCATATTTAATGATCAGGGATTGGGCAGCCTGGCGGAAAATCTGGGTGAGGCGATAACAGGGCACCTGGCCCGAGGCAATCATATCCTTGAGCACATTTCCCGCCCCCACCGAGGGCAATTGGTCGAAATCCCCAATGAGGACCAGCTGACCATGGTGGGGAACCGCCTTGAACAGGGAGGCGGACAGGTTGATGTCCAGCATGGAGCATTCATCCACCACCAGAAAATCCGTATCCAGGGGATCATCTTGATTTTTCTTGAATTTTCCCCCCTTCCAACCCAGGAGGCGGTGGATGGTTTTGGCTTCCCTGCCAATGACCTCACCCATGCGCTGGGCGGCCCGGCCCGTGGGGGCGGCCAGCATGACCTTTAACCCCATGGCCTCCAGCAGGGCCACCAGAACCTTGGTGGTGGTGGTTTTACCGCAACCGGGACCGCCGGTGAGGATGGAAACATTTTCACAGGCAATGCCCTTGACCGCTCCGGCCTGCTCCTCACTCAGGGTCAACTTCCTGGCCTTGCAATAGAGGTCCACCCAGCGGGAAATCCGCAGGGGATCGGCCTTGGTGGAATTGCTGCCCGGGTCCATTTCCCGGACCCTACGGGCCACATAGGCTTCGTCAAAATAAAGGGTTCGGGAATAGTAGCAGGCCTGGGCATCTCCCCCCTCTTCCTGGACCAGCATCCGCTTCATGAGCATGCGTTCTTCTTCCATGCGGTCCAACAATTTGGGCAGGGGCTCACCCAATTCCAGGGAAAGCAATTCCTCCACCTGGGAGAGAATCTGGTTGAAGGTGAGGTAGCAATGACCGAAATTCCGGGCCGCGGAGAGGACATGGGCAATGCCGGCCATGAGACGTTCCGCACTGTCCTCGGCAAAACCGATGCTCAGGGCCACCTTGTCTGCGGAGAAAAAACCAAAGCCATAGAAATCATTGGCCAATTGATAGGGATTGGCCGTGACCTTGGCAATGGCCTCGTCCCCGTATTCCTTATAAATGCGCACGGCAAACAGGGTGGAAAGGCCGTGGGACTGGAGGAACATCATCACGTCCCGGATGGCCCGGTGCTCGGTCCAGGCGGTAGAGATCATTTCCAATTTTTTTTTGGCAATGCCCGGCACCTCGGTGAGGCGGTCCATCTGGTTTTCAAAGACCTCCAGGGTGTCGGCCTTGAAATGGCCCACAATCTTTTTCGCGGTTTTGGGACCTATGCCTTTGATCAGACCGGAACCGATGTATTTTTCCAGTGCCGAGGCCGTGGCCGGCTTCCGTTCCATGGCCCGGACGGCCTTGAACTGGCGGCCAAACTTGGGATGCTGGGTCCACTGGCCCTGGAATTCCATGGTGGCCCCGGCAAAGACCTGGGTCTGGTGAACCACAACGGCCAGGCGATTACTTTTATTCCCGGAAAAAAGATTACTACCCAGGGGCAGCACCTTGATAACGGACCAGCCGTTGTCCGGGTTGTGATAGGTGACCCGATCCACCACTGCAATGAGGGTTTCACGGTTACCGTCTGAATTATCTGAATATGTGGATGGTGTCGCTGTCATAAAATGGTGAGCCCACCATATCCCAATCCCGGGGGGCTGGGCAATCTTTTTCACCCCCACAAAAACAGTGTTTATTTTTTTTCTTGACGTAACTTTTAATTGAACATATGGTTAATTTCGTTTTTGGGTCAACATGAAAGGGTCGTACATGCGGAAATACCAGAAAGCAGACACAAGAAAAGCAGACATTTTGGAAAGCTATTACCAGGTCATGATCAAGGAAGGCCTGGAAGGCAGCTCCATTGGAAAAATTGCCAAGCATCTGGACATCCACCCCAGCCTCATCATCCACTATTTCAAGAACAAAGAAAACATGACCTATGAATTGGTGGAATTGCTCACCCAGAAATACGAAGCCCGTCATATGATTGACCTGGGCGACGTCACCGATCCCAAAGAACGCTATGCCCTGCTCATGGACATTATCTTTTCCTACAAATGGTCCAGGACCGTGGAGCCCAGCGTTCACTTCGGATTTTACTACCTCAGCTTCAGGAATCAAAAAATCAACCGCAGGTTCAAGACCATGTTCAAATGGCTGCGGGATTTCCTGGCCATCGAACTCACCGCCTATGACGAGGCCGGTGTGATCCAGGTCAGCGATCCGGTTTCAGCGGCCGATTACATTGTCACGGTCATGGAAGGCATGGAATTCCAAACCCAGTTCCTGGGGGACCACCAGAAATTTGACCAGTTTGCATCCCTGGCCAAAAAAACCCTGAAGCGCGCATTGGAAAACGGAGACTTTTAACCCAAGCGGATTGAAAGTTTCATCCATATAAAATACAGGCAGGCATAAAACCAATGGCGTAACACGCTGTTCTTTTTATGGATATGAAAATTAACTGTATGTTCAATAAATTTTAAATGAACATTCAAATAATTACCCCCATTCCTGCCGTGCACCCACAAAGGAGGAAACATGTTAGACACGCTTAATACCGAATCCGCAGCAGCCAGAAACGTGGACAATGCAAAAGTCGAAGCCCGGCAGATGATTGATCTCATCCTCACCCCGGAGGAGGAGCTAAAGTCCGAACAGCGGGAATGGATTGCCGCCGAAGTCAGCGACAACTTTGCCAACCACGTGAACAAGGGCTTTCTGGAATACAGAAAATCCGTGACTGAAACCAACGACTTTGCCCTCACCGACTGGATTGGCCAGGGTTCCATCCTCAAGGATGTACTGGGTCGGGAATACATTGACATGCTCGGCGGCTTCGGCCTCTACGGACCCGGGATCCGCCATCCGAAAATCGTGGCTGCCGTAAAAGCCCAGCTGGACAGAAGCCCCCAGTACAGCCAGGAAATGCTGGACCCCCTGCGGGCCCACCTGGCCAAGGTCATTGCCCACATCACCCCGGGCGACATCCAGTATGGATTCTTTGCCAACTCCGGCACCGAGGCCGTCGACGGCGCCATGAAGCTGGCCAAACTGTATACCGGCAAAAAGGGCTTTATCTCCACCATGGGCGCCTTCCACGGTAAATCCCTGGGTGCCCTGTCCCTTCTGGGCAAGGCCGTTTACCGTGAACCCGTCCTGCCCCTGCTTGAAGGCATCCACCATGTGCCCTACGGAGACGCCGATGCCGTGGAAAAAGCCCTGGAAGCTGCCGCCACCATTGGGGAAGGCATTGCTGCCGTCGTGGCTGAACCGGTGCAGGGTGAAGCCGGTGCCGTGGTCCCGCCGGATGACTACTGGCCCCGTCTGCGGGAAATCACCAAGAAATACGGGTTTCTCCTCATTGCCGATGAAGTCCAGACCGGCTTTGGCCGTACCGGCAAGATCTTTGGCGTGGACCACTGGGATGTGGAACCGGATATCATGTGCTTTGGTAAGGCATTGGGCGGCGGTGTTGTTCCCATGTCCGGCTTTTTCTCCACCGCGGAAATCTGGAAATGCATGGAACCCAATCCCTTCATGCACACCACCACCACCGGCGGCAACCCCCTGGCCTGC
>JAKSBM010000170.1 GCA_022361135.1 Desulfobacterales bacterium
ATTGGTCCCACGCCACCTGGGTGAATTGGCTCTTCTTTGCCCTGGCCACCCCGGTCCAGTTTTACACGGGATGGGATTACTACACCGGAGCCTATAACAATCTAAAACACAAAACCGCCAACATGGATGTCCTCATCGCCCTGGGCTCTTCCGTGGCCTATTTCTACTCCCTGGGCGTGATTCTGCTGCCCAACCTCACCGGCCATGTCTATTTTGAAACTTCGGCCGTGATCATCACCCTGATCAAACTGGGCAAACTTCTGGAAGCCCGGACCAAGGGTAAAACCGGTGGCGCCATCCAGAAACTCATGGGCCTGGCCCCCAAGACCGCCACCCGGATTGACAAGGGTGCCGAAGTCCAGGTATCCATCGCCGCCGTCCACCCCGGTGACCTGCTGCTGATCCATCCCGGGGAACGGATCCCCGTGGACGGCGTGGTCACCCAGGGCAATTCCCGGGTGGACGAATCCATGCTCACCGGCGAACCCATTCCCGTGGAAAAAAATCCCGGAGATAGCCTCACCGGCGGCACCGTAAACGGAGACGGGCTCATGAAATTGGAGGCCACCCGGGTGGGTCGGGACACGGTCCTGGCCCAGATCATCCGCATGGTCCAGGACGCCCAGGGCTCCAAGGCCCCCATCCAGGCCCTGGCCGACAAGGTGGCCTCCATCTTTGTCCCGGCGGTCATCCTCATTGCCCTGGCCACCTTTGGTCTCTGGTGGGGCATCACCGGGGAATTTGTCCCGGCCATGATCCGCATGACCGCCGTTTTGGTCATCGCCTGCCCCTGCTCCCTGGGTCTGGCAACTCCCACGGCCATCATGGCCGGCACGGGCAAGGGTGCGGAAAACGGCATTCTCTTTAAACAAAGCCAGGCATTGGAACTGGCCGCCCAGCTGGATACCCTGGTCCTGGACAAAACCGGCACCATCACCCAGGGCAAACCCGGGGTCACCGACCTCATTCCGACCCAGGATCTCACGGAAACGGAACTCCTCACCCTGGCCGCCACCCTGGAACGGGGCTCGGAACACCCCGTGGGCCAGGCCATTGTGGCCCATGCCCGGGATGAAAAATTGGAATTGAATGAACCCGCAAACTTCAAAGCCCACAGCGGCTACGGCGTGGAAGGCCGGGTGGGGGACGCCCCCCTCCGCCTGGGCAAACCCGGCTGGTTCAAGGAAAGCACCCTGGCCGGGCAATTGGAAAAAATCCAAACCCTTCAAAACCAGGGAAAAACCGTTGTCGCCCTGGCCCGGGAAGATGCCCTCCTGGGCGTCATTGCCGTGGCCGATACCCTGAAGCCCGACTCCAAGGCCGCCATTGACGCCCTCCACAAAGAAGGCCTCCACGTGGTCATGCTCACCGGGGACAATGCCGGCACGGCCCAGGCCATTGGCCAGGCCGTTGGGGTGGACGAAATCGTGGCCGAAGTCCGGCCCGAGGAAAAGGCCCAAAAAATCCAGGACCTCCAGAACCGGGGCGCCCGGGTGGGCATGGTGGGGGACGGAATCAACGATGCCCCGGCCCTGGCCCAGGCCGACATCGGCTTTGCCATTGGCACGGGAACGGATGTGGCCATTGAAACCGGGGACGTCATCCTCTCCTCGGGCCGCCTGTCCGGCATCCCATCGGCCATCCACATCAGCCGAAAAACCCTGGCCACCATCCGCCAGAACCTCTTTTTCGCCTTCATTTACAACCTCATCCTCATCCCCCTGGCCGCCGGTATCCTGGCCCCCTTTGACGGGCTGCCCCTCTTCCTGCGCCAGCTCCACCCCATCCTGGCTGCCCTGGCCATGGCCGCGTCATCCATCAGCGTGGTGAGCAACAGCCTCCGCCTCTACCGGGCCCGCATTGATCGAATTCTGGAGCCCTAGGATGAAACGCGCCTCCAAAAACAGACTCATGCCCCACCACCAGGAACGCTTCCCCGGGGACACCCTCTTTGACCGCATGGCCCGGGCCGTCTGCCGGGCCGGCACCCTCCCCCGGAAGGAACTCTACGAAGCCTGGGAAACCGCCAAACGGATCCGGCGGCGCTTCCGGGGGGGACGCATCGTGGACATGGCCTGCGGCCACGGCCTTTTGGCCCAGATCCTGTTGACCCTGGACTCCAGCTCCCCCCGGGCCCTGGGCGTGGACCGGCGCATCCCGGCCAATGCCCCCCGCCTGGCGGAAATCCTGGGGAAAAAATGGCCCCGGCTAAACACCCAAATGGAATTTATTGAAGGAGATATCCAAGATATTGAATTGAATGAAGATGATTTGGTGGTGTCGGCCCATGCCTGCGGGGAACTGACCGACCACATCATTGCCCGGGCCGTGGCCGCCCGGGCCCGGGTGGCCGTCCTCCCCTGCTGCCACAACACCCGCTCCTGCGACACCGGCCCCCTGGGC
Source organism: Desulfobacterales bacterium (assembly GCA_022361135.1). The sequence continues at coordinate 2,404 of JAKSBM010000170.1, forward strand.
CCCTGGATGACACCGGGTCTGGCCATTGACGCCGTCCGGGCCATCAACCTCCAGCACCAGGGCTACCAGGTTTTCACCGCCCAGATCCCCGGAGATATCACCCCCAAGAATCGCTTGATCATGGGAGATCCCCACCGGAAATAAATGGACATGCCCGGGGAAACGACGACGGGACCCCGGGCAAAATCTGATTTTCAATGGCTGAAGGAAAGGTCAAAAAGAAGAGAATAAAAGAAGGGGTTATAATTTAAAACTGGCGAATCACCCCCACCAACACTGAGGTGCCAATGGCCCACATGACCAGGCCCACCAGGGTATCCAGCACCCGCCAGGCCATTTCCCTGCGAAACAGGGGTGCCAGCAGCTTGGCCCCCAGGCTGAGGCTGAAAAACCAGACAAAGGAAGCGGTCACGGCCCCGGCCCCAAAGGCGGGCCGATCCCCCACGGGGAACTGGGCGGCCAGACTGCCCAAAAGGACCACCGTGTCCATGTAAACATGGGGGTTGAGCAGGGTCACGGCCAGGGTGGCCAGCACGGCCTTTTTCAATGAAGTTCGTCCCCCCTCCTCCGTGGACAGCTTCCCCCCCCGCAGGGCCGAACGAAAGGCCCCCAATCCGTAGACAAATAAAAAAGCACTCCCCCCGATTCCCGCGGCCAGGGAAAGGCTACGGCTGGAGGCAATGAGGGTGCCGGTGCCGCTCACCCCCAGGGAAACCAGGGCCGCATCACACAGGGCGCAGATCAGGGGGATAACAAGGTAGTGGTTCTTCCGCACCCCCTGGCTGAGGACAAAGGCATTCTGGGCCCCAATGGCCACGATGAGGCTTCCCCCGGTGGCCAGCCCCTTGAAATAGGTCAATAGCATGGATTCTCCTTTTCCATAGTTTCCGCCACCATAGCCCCGGAGAATTTAGAAGTAAAACAAATTGATTTTATCTTTTATTAGTTTTTCTAATCTCAAATTCCCGTGGCCCGGCAATAGAAAATGGAATCCACATCCATGCGGGGAAAGGTGGTGGGCAAGTCCTCCACCGCCACCCGGTCAAACCCGTTTTTTTCATAAAAGGCATGGGCCCGGTGGAACCGATCCGTGGTTCCCAAAAAGACCTGGGCCACACCCTGCTCCCGGGCCCAGTTCAGGGAAATGTCCAACAGGGCTTCGGCCGGCCCTTTTCCCCGGTGTTCCGGGGCCACAAACATCTTCCGCAGGGCCACCTGTCCCCCGCCCATGTCCAGGAGGGAAAGGGTTCCCACCACGGTTTCCCCCTCCAGGGCCACCCAGAAATTCCCGGCCCCCTGCTGGTAAAACCCGGGGATATCCAAAAGATCGGGCTGTTCCTCCAGGGTCACATCCACCTGGAACTCCTGCTGTTGGATGGAAAGGATGAGATCCACCACCCCGTTCTGATAGGTGGGAGAAAAGGGAGCAACCCGGATGGGAATGGCATTGAGTTCGGGAATGCCGTCGTGGACCTTGGCCAGCAGGTCAATGAAAAATTGTTTTTCCAGGGGGTTGAGCACGGCCATGGCATGGGCGGCCCGGTCGTAGTAATCCGGGAGGATCTTTTCCAGCCGCTCCAGCCCCAATGGGGTAAGGCGGATCATCCGCTGGCGCTTGTCCGTGGTTCCGGCCCGCCTGGAAATGAGGCCGTCCCGTTCCAGCCCCCGGACCAATCCGGTCATGGTGGCCTTGGTCACCCCGATCTTCCCGGCCAACTCCGAGGGGGTGGCCGGCTGGTCCGGCGCCCGGTTCAGCACCACCAGAATCAGAAAGCGGCCCTGGGACAGGCCATAGCGACTCAATAATTTTTCAAACCCCACCAGCAAATCACTGCTGGTCCGCAAAAACTTCACCATGGTCACCATGGAAAGGGGATCCAGGGTTTTGTAGCGTTTGGACAACGCCTGGAACTCCTCCGGTGTCGGTGGATCCTTCAGAAAGAACATAACACCCTCCACACAGCTCAAGTTAGACTTTGATCCCCTGGCATAATACGGCCCCTAATCAGATGTCAAGGACTAACCGGATTTCCGAACCCTTACCCATGGCTCCTTCCGGCCCTCCGCTCCCCCCCCAATCGACCCCTGAAAATTCAATTGCCTTGCCCGGAACCGGATGCTATATCCAAACCGTTTTGCCCCGGGAGGAAACACCTTGAATTCACACCCCGAAATTCCCCCGGCCCCGGGCCGGGAAAGGAAAGCCCATGATCGTGGTACAACACATCCGGGTCCATTGGACCAAGGCCTCCCGGGGCATGCCCGGAGCAGGCCGGAGAAACGCCGTCCCCCTTGCCTGCCCCCTGCCCGAAGCGCCCATGGGCAAGGGCCTGTGGGTCCAGGAAATCACCGCCCATGAATCGGATGAATTCCGCCGCCGCCACCACGCCCCCGCCACAGGCACCGCCTCCAGATACCATGGCTTGAATTTCACCCCCGTCCAGGATCGCCTCCAGGTCTTTTTCCATTATGACAAGGATCTCCACGGCCTGCCCCACCGAGGCCCCCAAAAGCCCCTCCAGCTATTCGACCTCTCCCCGGGACAGATCGGAACCTTCCACATCAATGGCCGCTTCGTCTCCACCCGGGGCCAATTTTACCGGAGCCACACCTTCAATATCACCCACGGCGCCACCATCCCCCAGGATGCCTTCACTGGAAATACCCCGCACCGGATGGTGGACTGGCGGGCGGATCTCTTTTAACCCTTCAAAGCTTGGAATAAAAATGAGATATTAAAGGGCAAACCGGGGAAGTCCCGGACAGAATGCCCATCCCAAACAGGTGAATGCAATGACCCAACCCAAGGAAATAAACCGCCCCGTGCTTGAGATATTCTCCGACTATGTCTGACCCTGGTGCTACTTCAATACCGGGAGTATTGAACGCATCGAAACCAACTACGACATCCAGATCCAATGGAAGGCCTTCCCCCTCCACCCGGACACCCCCGAGGAAGGGCTGTCCATTGACGAACTCTTCCGGCAGAAGGGGATCCTGGGCAATGTGGAGCAGATGATGACCCAGCTCCAGGCCACGGCGGAGAAGTTCGGCCTGCCCATGGGGAAACGAAGCCGAACCTACAACAGTCGTAAAGCCCAGGAACTGGGCCTCTGGGCCCAATCCAAAGGCCGGGGCCACGCCTTCCACGATGCCGCCTTCCGCGCCTATTTTGTGGACGGCCTCAACCTGTTCCAATCCCCGGTCCTCCTGGCCCTGGTGGAAAAAAGCGGCCTGGACCCCGAAGCGAGCAAACAAGTGCTGGACCAGGGCCTGTTCCAGGACGCCGTGGACGCCGACTGGGAGGAATCCCGCAAGCGAAACGTCATGGCCGCCCCCACCTACCTCATGGGGGAAGACCGGCTGGTGGGGGCCCAAAGCTACGAAAAACTGGCCTGGCTGGTGGAAAGAAACGGGGCCCGCCCCCGGAGCTGATCCCACCGGGCAGATTCTTCCCGCTCCCCCCTGCCATGGGGTTGTTTTTTCCCTGTCAAAACAGCCCCATGGCCACCTCATCCCACGGCCAGCACCCCCCCGGCCCAGGGGCATACAATTTGCTTTTCTTCCTGTAGGTCCGGCGCCAAGGAACCGCCGGTAATCTAAAAATTCGGCCCCGATTCAGGAGGAAGAGGCTGCCGAAGCCGAATCAAAAGGGGGCCATGTGAAGATCATTCATCACACCCAAACCCTTTCATCCACCCGGCAATACGCCGAAACCATCCACACCCAGGTAAGTCAAACCATGGATTTCCAGGGACTGCTTAGCCAGGCCCAAGGCCCATCCACCGTACCCGAGGCCGATCCCGCCGCCTCCCTCCAGGACGAATTGGCCCAGGAGCTGGCCCGGATCCGCCAGATGCTGGAGGAAATCATCCTGGAAATGACCCAGGCCTTCCAGGCCGGAGAAAGCAGGGTCGCGGGACGACAAGCCCCATCCCTGCCCAGCCTGGCAGTTGAGGTCTCCCGTAAGGTCACCCAAACCCAGACCACAACGGAATCCACCCGATTCGCCGCCCATGGGGTGGTCCACACCGCCGATGGCCGACAATTGGACTTCGCCCTGGAAATGGGCATGGATTACAGCTTTACCCGGACCACCCACACAAGCCAGACCATGGAGTATGTGTTCCTGGATCCCCTGGTGATCCATTCCAAGGCCCGGGCACCGGAACTGGATGCCACCACCTTTACCTTTGACATGGACCTGGACGGCAACACCGAGGAACTCCAGTCCCCCCGGGCCGGATCGGGCTTCCTGGCCCTGGACCGGAACCAGGATGGAAAAATCAATGACGGTGGAGAGCTCTTCGGTCCGGCCACGGGCCATGGATTTGCAGAGCTGGCCACCCACGACCTGGACGGGAATCAATGGATCGATGAAAACGATCCCATATTTAATGAACTCCTGATCTGGAACCCGTCCACCGACCCGGACCAGCCCCTGACCCGTCTCAAGGATGCGGGCATCGGCGCCATCTCCCTGGCCGCCGTGGACACCCCCTTTGACCTCCGGGACAACCAGGGCAATATCCAGGCCCGGATCAAGCGCAGCAGCGTGGCCCTGGAGGAAAACGGCGGGGTCCGCCCGGTCCAGGAAATGGACTACATCGTCTAACCCCCAATTCCCATCCCCCCGGGCCGGACCACCGGCCCGGGGGCCTTCCCACCCTACAAATAAAACCAGAGGCCGGGGCCATGGATTCCCAATCTTCCGTCCCCTGCCAAGGGAAATCTGGTCCGCCCCCCTTGAAAAAATCCAATTACACCCCATTATTCTGAATCTGAAACCGCCCGTTTAACGGGTAGACCTTCCCTGGCTTCGGGGGAAACAAACGCACAATAGGGAATCCATGAAAGAATTTCTCATCCAGTCCATCGGTAAGCTGGACATGGTCTGCTGGGGCCTGGTGGTCCTTTTCTTCGGCAGCTCCGCCCTGATTTTCCAGGGGAACCTCCCCCTCTCCCTGGCCGCGGCCCTGGGGGTGGTTTTCACCATGATCCTCATTGCCCTGTCCATTGAGGTCATCATTGAAACACTCAAGGATATAAAAGGAATCGGCACCATCACCGGCTTCATCACCAACGGACCGGAGCTGGTCTGCCTCATCGTGGGCCTCTCCGTGGGGGACATCCTCTTTGCCGCCTCCACCCCCCTGGGCTCCAACTTCATGAACCCGGTCCTTCTTTTCGTTGCCGCCCTGGTCTGCCGGACCCTGCCCCGGATGATCAACACCCATCCCGGATACGGCATCACCTGCACCCTGGCCACGGCCGGGCTGGCCGTTGCCTTTTACCGAATTCCCACCAGCGGCCATGTCTATTGGATCTGGACCGCCCTGGCCCTCACCCTGGTCCTTTTTTTCAAACGGCCCCCGGAAACGCCCGAGGAGGGCGACGGAGAGACCATCGTGGGACGCTGGGCCATTCTGCCGGCCTCGGCCCTACTCATTTCCGCCGGCTATCTTCTGGATCCCATGGTGAGCTTTGCCTCGGCCCAGAGCCATGCCCCCAAGGGAGTCATCGGCTTTTTCGTCCTGGCCACCCTTTCCAGCTGGCCGGAATTCAAAACCTGCCTGGTCCTGCTCAGAAGGCAAAACCACCTGGCCGCCCTGTTGAACATCACCGTGTCCAACATCACCAATATCTGGCTGGCCCTGGGGGGCGTCATCACACATCTGCTTGTAAAGGGAATCTGATAAAGGAAGGAATGGAGCCGACGAGCGGACTCGAACCGCTGGCTTGCTGATTACGAATCAGCTACTCTACCACCTGAGTTACGTCGGCTGCTCGGGGGAAAAATTAGACCGAATTCCCCCCAAAATCAAGGAAAAAAAATCACCGATCCCACCCCCGGGGGGACTTGCACCCGGCCCGACCTGTCTTATTATCTTCCATTGGTGCGGGAACAAAATGATACACAAATTTTTTGGAGTAACCATGACATACAACGGATATCCCATTTTAACGGATGACCAGGTGGCCCAACAGATCAACCACGGCGACACCGTGGCCTTTAGCGGATTCACCCCGGCCGGCGGGGCCAAGGTGGTTCCACGGATCCTGGCCGACCACGCCCGCACCGAACACGAGGCCGGACGGGAATATCAGCTCCGGGTCCTCACCGGCGCCTCCTCCGGGGATTACATCGACAACGGCCTGGCCCGGGCCAATGCCGTCAAATGGCGGGCCCCCTACCAGGGGGGGCGGGACATGCGGAATCAGATCAACCGGCAGGAGGTGGAGTATGTGGACATGCACCTCTCCCACATGGCCCAAACCGTGTCCGCCGGTTTCTTCGGCAGGGTGGACACCGCCGTGGTGGAAGCCACGGAAATCACCAGCGACGGCCGGGTCTACCTGAGCACCTCCATCGGAGCTTCCCCCACCTGGCTGGCCTGCGCCGACAAGGTGATCATCGAAATCAACCACCACCACTCCCCCCGGCTCCGGGAACTGGCCGATATTTTCATCATGCCCCCGCCCCCCCGGCGAAGCCCCATCCATGTGAACACCCCCTTGACCAAGATCGGCTGGCCCTATGCCCAGGTGGATCCCAAAAAGGTGGTGGGCATTGTGGAAAACAACGAGCCCGACCAGGTGGAGGCCTTCAGCCAGGAAGACGAAGTCAGCAAGAAAATCGCCGACCACGTCATCCAATTCCTCCTGGATGAAATGCACCAGGGCCGGATCCCCCGGGAATTTTTCCCCCTCCAGGCCGGGGTGGGGAACACGGCCAATGCCGTTCTGGCCGGCCTGGGCCGCCACCCGGACATCCCCCCATTTTACATGTATTCCGAAGTCTTCCAGGATGCCATGATGGACCTGCTGGAGGACGGCAAACTCCTGGGCGCCTCGGCCACCTCCCTGACCATAGTCCCGGATAAGCTCAAACAGCTCACGGACAACATGGACTTCTTCGGCAGCCGCATCGTCCTGCGGCCCCAGGAGATCTCCAACCACCCCGGCATCATCCGCCGCCTGGGGGTAATCGCCCTGAACACGGCATTGGAAATGGACATCTACGGCAATGTAAACTCCTCCCACGTTTACGGCACCCACATCATGAACGGGGTGGGGGGCAGCGGGGAATTCACCCGCAATGCCCATCTTTCCATCTTCATGACCCCCTCCATTGCCAAAAACGGAGCCATCTCATCGGTGGTCCCCATGACCCCCCACGTGGACAATAACGAACATTCGGTCCAGATCGTTGTCACCGAGCACGGCCTGGCCGACCTGCGGGGACTGGGCCCCCTGGAACGGGCGGAAAAAATCATTTCCACCTGCGCCCATCCGGCCTACCGCCCCTACCTGCGGGACTATGTGGCCCAATCCCCCTGCGGCCACATCTGCCATGACCTGGACCGCTGCTATGAGCTCCACCGGAACCTCATGGAAACCGGCCACATGCTTCCCAAGGAATAGCCACACCCCGGGGCGGTGGATTCCCCCGCCGCCCCGGTCTTCTCCCCCTCCCCGTATTGCTTTTTCCCCCAAAGAATTATAAAAATAGGAAACCATCCAGCCCGGATGGCGAGAAAAAGGAGTACAAGGCCCCATGCTGTTGGAATGTGACGGACTGAACTTTTCATACCCCGGAAGCCAGACCCGGGTCATCGACAATTTGAAGTTCTCCATGGAGAACCCCGGATTCAATGCGGTTTTCGGCCCCTCGGGGGTGGGGAAAACCTCCCTGGCCAAACTCCTGGCCACCCACCGGGAGCGCAGGGACATCCCCGTGACCACCCAGGGCATGGACACCCTCCTATACTCCTACAACCTGGAACGCCTCCCCTCCTGGTCGGCCGCGGGAAACCACCTGGCCAAAATCTGCCCCCCGGGAAAGGAAACACTCAAGGAAGAGCTCATCGGAATTTTCCGCCTGGAATCCGTCATTGACTCCCGCTTTTCCACCCTCTCCATGGGCCAGCAGAACCGGATGAACCTCATCCGATACCTCCTCCAGGATTTTGACCTCCTCATCCTGGACGAAAGCCTGGCCAATGTGGACGAAGAACTTCGGGCCGTGATCATCACCGCCATTAAGGAATTCTTCCCGGACAAGATGTTCCTCTACATCTCCCACAACCTCATGGAGGTCTCCCGGTTCTGCCGGGAAATCCTGGTCCTGTCCGACCCCTCCAGGAACAAGGGGTACCAGATCATCCAGGGCCGGAACCACACCACCCAAACCCAGAACAAAGCCCCGGGGGAACAGGCCGAACTGGACCGGGTCATGCTGGAGATCATGAATGCTTTTTAGACGGATTTACCAATTCCTCATCGTCTTCTGCGTGGGCCTGGCCGGACTCCTGGCCCTGAAAAAGGCCCTGGGCCTTTCAGACTACGTCATCCCGGGCCTCCCCCTGATTGTGGAAACCGCCGGCACCGCAGCTCCGGCCTATTTCACCGACGTCCTCAACACCCTTTCGGTTACGGTCTTGGGCCAGGCCATCTCCATATTCATGGCCTTCACCGTG
>JAKSBM010000369.1 GCA_022361135.1 Desulfobacterales bacterium
TCTCCCTGGTGGAAAAAAACGGAGGCGAAGTGGTCCTGGTCACCCTGGGCCAGGAGGACGCCCTGGAGAGCCTGCGCAGCGCCCTGGCCATGGGGGCCCACCGGGCCATCCTCGTCAAAACCCAGGGCCGGTTCCAGGATTCCGGTGCCACGGCCAAGGCCCTGAAGGCGGCCATGGACAAGGACGGGGCCGGGGATCTGGTCTTCACGGGGAAGGGTGCCGTGGACACCGAAGGGTTCCAGACCCCCTACCGCCTGGCCCGGGCCCTGGGTGTTCCCGTGGTCAATGAGGTCACGGGCCTGGACATCACAGAGGGCCGTGCCCTGGCCCAGGTGGACCTGGGCGGGGGAGAACGGGGAACCATGGAAATGGCCCTGCCCGCGGTCATCGGCGCCACCAAAGGGCTGAACCAGCCCCGGTACCCCAAATTCCCGGACATCATGAAGGCCAAAAAGAAAAAGGTGGACGAAATGGAGCTGGCCGACCTGGGTCTGGATGGGGGGCAAGCCGCCGTCCTGGAAAAACTGGAGCTGGTGCCCGAGCGCCAGGGGGCCCGGATGCTGGAAGGCGACGTGGATGCACAGGTGACCGAATTGGTCAACATCCTGAAAACCCAGGAAAAGGTAATATAGAAAGGAGACGGGATATGACCACAGGTATTGTCATTGAAACGGAACAGGGGAAGGTCAAAGAAACCAGTCTGGGCGTCATGGCCGCGGCCGGGGGCGAAGTCATTGCCCTTATCCCGGGCCAGGCGGTAGGGGGTCTGGAACCCTTCGGTGTCCACGGCACCCTTGCCCGTGAAGACCAGATCCCCGGCCCCGTCCTTGTCCATGGCCGCCTTCAGGGCCTTGGCCGTGGCACCGGAATCCTGGAACCGGCCCTGGGTCTTGATGAGGATGGCCCGGTGGGCCCCCATGGCCAGGGCGCTGCGCAGGCTCTCCAGGGCGTCCTCCTGGCCCAGGGTGACCAGGACCACTTCGCCTCCGTTTTTTTCCACCAGGGAGACGGCCTCTTCCACGGCGTATTCATCGTAGGGATTGACCACGAACTTCACCTCGCTGTCCTGGTATTCCCTGTCCCCGTTCAGCTTGATGGTGGCTGCGGTGTCGGGTACGTGTTTGATGCAGACAAAAATTTTCATGGTCTAGCCTTTCATCTTTTCGTTTTTCGGATCGTACAGGGGCAGGGTGACGACCTGGGCAGGGCGCTTGCGTCCCAGGATCTCCACTTCCAGGGCGGTGCCGGCCTCGGCACAGTCCGGTGTCACATAGCCCATGGCAATGCTCTTTTCCACCCGGTGGCCGTAGCCGCCGGAGGAGGTCATGCCCACTTTTTCACCATTGCAGAAGATGGGGTTGTAGCCCCAGGGATCGGAATCCTTGGCCTCCACCACCATGCCCACCAGCTTCAGGGGAATGCCTTCGGCCTTTTGTTTTTCCACGCCGGCCTTGCCGATGAAGTCCTTGTCCAGTTTCACGGTCCAGGCCACATTGGTTTCCAGGGGGGTGTGGTGGACGTTCATTTCGCTCTTCCAGGCCAGGTAGCCCTTTTCCAGGCGCATGGAATCCATGGCGTGCATGCCGATGAAGCGGATGTCGAATTCCGCTCCCGCCTCTTTCAGGGCCTGGTAGAGGGAAATCTGCTGGGAGATGGGATGGAAGATTTCATAGCCCAGTTCCCCCACGTAGTTCATGCGGTTCACCCGGCATTTCACCCGGCCCACATAGATTTCCTGGGAGGTGGAGAAGGGGAAGGCATCGTTGGAGACATCGTTGTAGGCCACCTTTTCCAGAACCCTGCGGGAATCCGGTCCCACCAGGACCAGGCAGCCCATTTCATAGGTCACGTCCTCCAGGGTGACGGAGCCGTCTTCGGGCAGATGGCAGGACAGCCAGTGCTGGTCGTGCTTTTTACCCACGGAAGCGGTGACGCAGAAGAATTCTTCTTCGTTCACCCGGGTGACGGTCATGTCGGATTTAAAGTTGCCGTTTTCATCCAGCATGGGGCTCAGGGCGATGCGGCCGTCCTTGGCCGGGACCTTCTGGCAGGTCATATTGTCCAACCAGGCTTTGGCCCCGGGGCCGGTGATCCGGGATTTGGCAAAACGGGTGAGATCGATGATCCCCACCTTTTCGGCGGCGTGGCGGCATTCGGCGGCCACGTGCTTGAAGGCGTTGGAGCGTCTCCAGGAGGGGATTTCATAGTCGTCTTCCCCGGCCGGGGGGAAATAATTGGGGCATTCCCAGCCGTAGTAGTCGCCAAA
>JAKSBM010000367.1 GCA_022361135.1 Desulfobacterales bacterium
CAGGATAAGATTCTTTCCAGGATCCGCCGGATCAAATCCCAATACCAGGCCACCATGGCTGCTTTTCGGGATCCGGAGAAGAGCCGGCTCTTCACTGTCTCCAACCCCGATGCCCTTTCCGGATCGGAAACCAACAGAATCAACGATCAGCTCACCGCCCTGGACATTTCCGTCCATGGCCGTATTCTGAATCAGCGGGCTCCGGGCCAATGTACCGCCGGGTCCTGGAATCCAGGGGACCCCGGTTTGATCCTACCCTTTTCGGAAACCCCGCTTTTAGGGGCGGATCGCCTGGGGGATTTCATTGTTCAGCACAATCTCTCCTTTAATGCCATGCTCAGTGACTGATGGCTGGATTCCGGTTTCCCAGGACGGCCAGGGGGATCAACTTCTGTGTTCCCTTTTTTTAGCTCCGTGGCCGGGACATTGTCCTGGACCAGGGGCCGGATCATGGACCATGTCCAGACGCAAAAAAATCCTAGGAGATCACCCGGGAGCTGTAACGGTCTCCATGGCTTTTTGTCCATGGACAAACCATTTCTGGTCTGATCTGTCTTCCGGTTGACCGTTTGGATTTAATACCGGGGGAAATGGAAAGCGTTGTAAAATGCATCCTCCAGGGGGTGGGGAGTTGAACGTGCAAGGGAAGGATTTCTCCATGGATGATTCCAGCCTGTGGATTTCGTTTATGGATCCGTTTTATTCGGTGTGGAGAATTTGAACAATAGGTAACCGGTCAGGGCACAGATCAGGTCTGCCAGGGTCTGGATCACCCGCAGAAGTGTTACCATGAGGGCCGCCGTCGGTCCTCCCATGATCTGGGATGTCATCCAGAACAATAACCCGTCCCGGACCCCAATCCCGGCCGGGCTGAAAACGGCCACGATACCCATCAAACCGGCACCGGATGTATAGACCACCATCCAGGGGAGCCATTCCATCCCAATGGGGGCGATGGCACGGGATACCAGCCAGGCCGACAGGCCCACCAGGATGCATTGAAGGCATGCATAAAACAAGAGGCCGACCAGGTACTTCATGTTGGAGATCCGGGGAACATCCCCTAGCCGCTTTACAAAGCCGGGAAGTAAAAAATAAAGGAGAAGGGCCAGGATTATCATGCCCGGGATGAACCAGGGCAGTATTGTCGGCTCTGGGCGGGGCATCCGTTCATCCAGAAACAGGGGCAGGGAAAGCAGGAGTGCTGCAAAGGGGATGGAAAAATTGACCAGGACCGAAATCCACCCGGCCGTGTGTGTACGGGTTTGTTTTTTTAAAAGATAAAAACTGCCCAAAATCAGGGCCACTTTTCCGGGAAGATATTTCCCCAGTTGGGAGAGCCAGGCAATGGCCAAACTCCGGGGGGAGGACAGGGGCACAGAAAAAAGTGCAGCAGCCATTTTAAAACCGCTTCCCAAACAGGCCCGGGCCAGCACCTCCACGGCCATTGCCAGGGCAATGAGTCCATATGCGGGGTGGATCTCCGACCATGAAATTTGTTCCAAATTGGTGATCAGGGCCGATAACACCAGATATAGCACCCCACCGAGTATGGCCCACTTAAGTATGGAAACCAGGGATTTGAATTTTTTATTTTCCAAGGGATTCAATGGCCTGTCCGATTTTCTGGGAAATGGTTTCATGGGATAGGGATTCTTCATAGCGCTTTCTGCCCCGTTGCCCCATGCGGGCTGCACCCGGGGGATCCTGGCTCAGGTCAATCAGGGCGCTTGCCAATGCCTCTGGATCTCCGGCCTTGACCAGAATTCCATCTTCTCCATGGGACAAAAGGGCCTGGGTGGCCGTGGTCCTTGCCGTAACAAGGGGCCTTGCCGAAGCCAGGGCTTGGTAGGCTTTAAAGGGGAGCACCCGGTCCGTTTTTGCCGTGGTGCCAAATACCCCCAGGCAGCAATGGCTTTCCTCCACCTGTTTTTGGATATCTTCCAGTGGAATGAACCGCCTGTCCCAGGAGATGTTTCCCAGCCCGGCCCGGGACAATTTTTCTTCAAACACGGGGGCGGTTTGCCCATCCCCAATGATGTGAAATATGATGTTCCCATGGGTTTGATTTAGGATTTGTGCCGCCCTGATGATAACTTCCGCCCCGTGGAGGGGGATAAAGGTGGACCAGAAAATGACCTTGAAAGGTATGGGGTCATCGGGATAGGGGACAGGGCGCCAGAGGGTTTCATCGATTCCAACGGGGATGGGGCGGAATTTTTCCGCCGGTAGATCGAAACGCTCCTGGAACATTCCAGCGTTCATTTTTGTATCCGTGAGAATCAAATCAGCCCATGAGAAGATTTTCCTTTCAAAGGCAAAAACGGCCTTGGCAATCATTCCCTGGGAACGGGCCAGGTTGCGATCCACCACCAGGGTGTCGTGGACGCCCACCAGGGCATCAATGATCACTTTTTTTTTGAATATTTTTCCCAGAAGGCAGCCCAGGCATCCGTCGATGTATGCCGGGAAGGGGACAAAGATATAATCATGGGTCGGGGAAAATAGATATTTCAGGGTCAGGATTGCCCATCGCAGGGGGGTAAACAAGAGGGCATGGCTGATTTTTTTTCCCTGTCGACTTTGGGGAGGGCCGTAGCCGATATGGGTGAGGCCGTCCACCCAGCCTGGGCTATTGTCCTTGAATGCCTTGATCAGGACGGTATTCCGAGTGGTGTCCCTTTGGCCGAAGGCCCGTTTCCCAAGAAATAACGGGATGCCGCCGGGCCGGGCCCCCGGCCTTTTCCTGCTGGGAAAGAATGTATTGATCCGGGACATGGGAAATTCCGTTCAAAGCAAAGGATTCATGGGATGATGATTCAATTTATAGCTTAATAATCCAGGGCATCCAATCTTTTTTATTCCCCGGAAAACAAAACAGGCTGTGACCTTTAGTTGTCACAGCCTGTTCTGCGCTTATCTGCCGGGGGATAAAATCAGGAAGGGGGTGCTGGGCCGAGGAGGCCGCAGCCACGGTACGTTCCCTGAGTACAATGAAATAGGAGAGCAGGGCGACCTTTTTCTCCCGGTCGATTTCCTCGTCCATGATGGAGAGGACCAGGTCGGCCATTTCCGAGGCGTTTTTGGAAATCCCGGAAGCGATGCGGATCTTGGAGGTGCCTTCGGTGAGGGTTTTGAGCTGGTTCTGGTATTCCTCGTTGGACATGCGGAGTTGGAACTCGGGCATGACCGCATAGGGGACAATGTTGGACCCCATGACCCCGGCCATGCAGAAAACCTTTTCGTCAATGTTGGCCCGGCTGGAGAGGAGGCGGGCAATTTCATCGGCAGCCTGGTCCGGCTCCATGCGCCTGGAGATAATGTAATTCAGGGTGGCCTCCACCATCATCCCCACATTACCGCCCAGTTTTTCCAATTGTTCCAGGGGCATTTTTTCGCCCTCGATTTTTGCATCATTTTTATATTCCGGACGTTTGAACCGGGTGATCATGTCAGTGATGGCGATCTGCTGGTCCATTTTTTCCAACTCTTTTAAAAAAGAAACAAAGGCCTGGGCGTGTTCGATGAGACCATCGGCCCTGCCACCGACCAGATCGTCCAGACGCTGGCGTTGTTCTGGCGTCATGCTGCCTCCTTGAATTAAGGGATTTACGATTTGTTTTTACGGAAGCGAAATCTGGAAGAATATGGGGAAAAGATCTTTAAGATGAGCCACTTACATCATGTTTCAGCTTAAGGCAGACCCCTGGAAGTTGTCAACCCAATAAAGCCGTCTTTGAAATGTTAAAGAATACCGTGGTGCTTTTGTGATGGCCCCGTCGGTTGAAACCCTGTCTTTTGACCATGTGGCATTGAAATCGTCAGAAGTGAAATGGACAAAAATCAGACAACAGCCAAAAAGATTCAGCTTGATATGGGATGTTTGGTCAAATTGATTTGTTCAATTGCCCAGGTTTTATGGGAGACCGTTTCCGTGACATATCCGTGAGAATCGGCACGGTGATTTTGTCCATGGGGGCCCGCCATGTCCTCCATATTAAAGGGTACTAGATCCGTTGACGTAAATGGGCGGTGTTTGTTGGACATAACAATATTATGTGATTATTATAAAATTGTATAATTTTTTATACAATTAAACCGAAAATGTCGTTGCAGCCGCCCCCTTTCCCCCCATTAAAAATTCTCCTGCACCACCTACCCCCAGAGCCTTTGGTTTCAATAAACTCCGGCGTCCAGGATTTTCCATATGGGGCCGGAAATAAAGGAGGTTATGACCATGCCAAGCAATCGTAATCAAGCCATCATGTCCATTGAGGAATTTACCCAATGGGCCGGAACCGCCCTGACCGAAGAAGAAAGGCAGGCCGCAGATTACCTGGCATTCCTCTCAGACTTTGAGACCTTTACCCCATATTGGGGCCGGGGGGATTTGGCTGAATATTCCTGGGCCTGGAGCCTGGAAAATTCCCTGGAAGCCTATGTCGCAGCCCATCCCCAGTGGCAGGACAGCCCCATTGGGCAATTGGAAGATCAGGTGGAGCAGCGCATGACCGCCATCCTCAATCAGGTTTCCCAGGCTGAAGATCCCCTGGCAGGCCTTAGTTTTGAGGAAAAGAACCAGGCCCTTGAAACCTTGCTGGTGGAATACGGCCAGGACCCATCGGATACGGCCATTGAGGATATTCTGAAGAAATCCGACCAAGCCATTGTTAAATTCTATGAACTGGGGGATTTAAGCGCCGAGGCCATGGCCGTGATCCAGATTCAATTGGAGCGGGTCCGCCAGGCCAACCAGGGCATGACCTCGGTCTACGACGAAATAAAGAATACGGGCACGGAAGGGAGTTTGTTCCTTGATCCCATCCGCGGCGAACTCCTTATTTCCAGCATGCTCCATGGCCCGGCCATCCAATATACGGTGACCAACGATGATAAACGGCCCGTGGTGGAGTCCCTCGCCGGCCAAGAATACAGCCATGAAACCTATCGGTTGGATCCCCCCGGCACCAGCCGGGTGACGGATTTCCCAAACCAGTTGGCCGACAATACCCCCCTGCTGGGCAATGAGACGCTCCAGACGGTTGTGGCCCAGCTTTCCCAGTGGATTTCACAGATTCCCGAAGAAGCCGAAGAAAATTCACCGGTCTACACCGAACTTCTGGCCGATTTGCAGGCCCGGGGTGTTCGTTCCCTTTCTTCGGAAATCCAGCCCACCTGGCTAACGGTAACCCGTGGGCCGGACGGTGCCATTGCCGCCCTGGGGCTGAGCAGCTTCAACGAAGGGGGTGGGGGGTACACCCTGGATTACGGGGTATCAAATCCGGTATTTTTTTCCAAGGACAAGCCCGTGGGCAGCTATTGGGCCGGGGCCGATCGGGAAAACTTTTTGGCCATGGCCGAAGATGCCCTGTTGCGGAATCCCGAAGGGTACGTCCATGCTGTCCCGGCCAACCCCATGACCGAGGTTCTCCTCAGGGATTTCTTTTTTTCCGCAAATTCCCTTCCCCACCTGTTTGAAGGGGATGCCGACTGGGGGGAGGAAGACCGGATACCCCGCAGCCTGGGGGACTATGAATCGGCGGCCCGGGATCTGGCCGACCGAAAAATTGCCGTATTGAAGGCCGATCCCACCCTCACCGATGAAGCCCGCCACACCCTTGACCTCATTGAGAACATTCTGGAAACCAGTGACAGCATGGGATTGACCCAGGCCTTGATACAGGTCAATGCCATGGTCCCCCCCCCCCACCGAGTCGGCCCCGGACACCGGGGGGGCCACCCCGGTGTCGGAAACCGATTTTCTGGGTATGGTGGCCGCCGCCTTGGAAAGTCCGGTCACCCCGGACGAACTCCACGATGCCTATGAGGCAGCCTCCGCCGATGACCAGAACCCCGGCCTTTCCTTGCTTTTGGAGGAGTGGTACGACCATCCGGAATCCCAGACCCTCAGGGAGCTGATTAATGATCCCCGCATGGGCAAGCTCCTGGAGAATGCCGCAGCCGCAGATAATCTCTCCCATGATGCCCAGGTGGCCTGGGAGGTGTTGCGCTATGCCCAGTCCGCCACCGCCGTTGCCGCCCTGGAAGGTCAAGGGGATTTAACCGGCAACCTGCGCCTGGTTTCCAACGAATTTTTAACTCCCACCCCAGCCAATGGGGTGGACGTCTTTGTGGCCGATGCAGAGGGCAACCCCTCGGCAGACCATGCCGTGATCCATG
>JAKSBM010000513.1 GCA_022361135.1 Desulfobacterales bacterium
AGGGGAATCTTCGTCATGCCGGCTCCTTGGGGGGAAATCTAAAAACCGGGCCGGGGGCGTTTTGCTCCGGCCCGGTTGATGGGTCCCCGATGTTTTATTTCACATAATATTTAATAATGTCGGCCACTGCGGCCAGGGCCTTTTCCACATGGTCCGGGCTGTTAAAGGGGCCAAAACCCATGCGCACGGTGCCGTGGGTCAGGGCCGTTCCCAATTGTTCGTGGACCAGGGGGGCACATTGGAGGCCGGTGCGCACGGCAATGTTGTACTCCCCGTCCAGGATGGTGCCGGTGTTCACCGGTTCCATACCATCCACGTTAAAAGAGAGGACCCCGATGTGGTCTTCCAGATTATCTACACAATAGGTGGTGACCCCGTCAAGGGCCTTGAGGCCGTCCCGCATCTGCCGGACCAGGGCCATTTCCCGTTGGTGGATTTTTTCCATGCCCTGCTCCTGGACCCATTTCAAGCCCGCATATAGACCGGCAATGCCCACCACGTTCAATGTGCCGTATTCCAACCGATAGGGATATTCGTCCAGGTGGGGGCGGACGGCGGATTTAACACCGGTGCCCCCGGCCCGGGTGTGGCGGATTTCCACCCCTTCGGCCACATAGAGTCCACCGGTGCCCGTGGGGCCCAGCAGGGATTTGTGGCCGGTGAAGGCCACCATGTCGATGTGCATGGCCTGGACGTCAATGGGAAGTTTCCCTGCGGACTGGGATGCGTCCACCAGGAAGAGGACACCGGCTTCCTTGCATATTTTCCCGATTTCCCCCACGGGCTGCACCGTGCCGATGACGTTGGAGGCGTGGTTCACAGCCACCAGTTTGGTATTGGGTTTCAGGGCGGCCTTGACCTGGTCGGCTTGGATGAATCCGTCTTGGTCAAAGGGAAGGTAGGTAATCTCCACTCCATTGTCCCTGGATTGGTGGTAGAGGGGGCGGAGGACGGCGTTGTGTTCCACATGGGTGGTGATGACATGGTCTCCGGGTTCCAGGATGCCGTGGATGACCAGGTTCAGGGCATCGGTGGAGTTGGCGGAAAAGACCAGACGGTTGGGATCGGTACCGTTGAAATAGGCGGTGAGCAATTTCCGGGCATTTTCAATGATATTTCCGGTTTCAATGGAAAGGTCGTAACCGGACCGTCCCGGGCTCACCCCGTTGTTTCTGTAAAATTCATCCATGAAGGCATAGACCGCCTCGGGTTTGGGAAAGGATGTGGCCCCATTGTCCAGGTAAATTAAATCTTCCATTGATATGCTCCGTATCGATTAAAAATTCATCATAAATCAATTTTGCATTTACAATAAATTCAATATAAATTCACGTCAAGGAAAAAATAGAGATTTAAATTGCTTATCCAGACGCGATGCAAAATGGATCAATTGAGCTTTGGCAAAATCATTTGGTGAAGTAGCCGTGGGGAGAGGACGAATTTGTCAGGGCCGTATGATGAGAGAAGGGGGAATTTATGGTCTACCATGAATTGTTCCATGGCAGAGGCACATGGCATGCCCGGGATGGTAGGCCCGGGCGAAAATACGTGAAATAAAGGGTGCCCGGACTAGCGGGTGCCCATGATTTCGGCCACGGAGTTGCGGATGTGTCGGGTGGTGCACTCCCGAACCGCGTCGGCGTCTCGGGCCTGGATGGCGGCGATGAGTTCCCGGGCTTCCACGAAAAAGACCTTTTGGTCGATCTGTCGGGGGATGGAGAGCCAGAAGCGGAGGTAATGGCTGAGGATCCGTTCCAGGATCCGGGCCAGGTTCTCATTCTTGGCCGCCTTGAAAATATAGTGGTGGATGGTGAAGTCAAAATCCACAATTTTTTTATTGGATGCCCCCGCGTCAAATCCATCGATTTTCCGAGCCAGCTGGGTGAGTTCTTCCAATTCGCCGGGGGTGATCCGCTCCATGGCCCAGAGGTTGGCCTGGACTTCCATGACCATGCGGATTTCCGTGATTTCCCGGATGCGTTCCAAACTCAGTGGGGTAATGATGAAATGGGTCCCCTGGCGCTGGATCCACTCTTCGGATTCCAGGGAGATCAACGCCTCTTTGATGGGGGTGCGGCTGACATTGAACTCCCGGGCCAGGTCACTGAGGTTGAGCACGCTTTCCGGTGCCAGCTCCAGGTGGATGATTTTTTCCCGCAGTGCCGAATAAATGCCGGTGGTGTCCATTGATTTGTCTGCCATGGTGGTTGGGTCCTTCACGCTTGGAAAATAATAACAGGGCCATGGACGCGTTGATTCCCGGATGAAGGGTAACGGCGCCTGTCCATGATTGAATTTGTATTCATCTTAAATTTAATGGGGGGTAAAGTCAAGGCGGCCAGGACAGGGCGGGCCTGGATCGAATGACTCCGGACTGTGTTGGAAGGGGACGAGTGGGTTCGGGAGATTGAATCATGTCTTCCACCCAAATGCTTCCTGGGGTTTTCTTGTATCCAGCCCGGGAACCAAGGGATGATTCAGGGATCATCAATGGGGTGTTGTTTCCCAATGTTCCCCGGGGGGAGACGTATGGGGCGGATACCTATGGGGTCGTGGTGGTTTCAAACAGGGAATACAGCTGGATGGGGGTATCCAATCCCTTGAGTTCCACCTTTCCCCGGTCAAATACGGGGAACCGGTCCTGGAGCTGGCGGCGGGTTTCCTCGCCCAGGAGGATGTCCCCGTCCTTGGCCCGGTCGGAAAGGCGGGCGGCAATGTTGGTCACCGGTCCCGAGGCCGTGTAGGTGACCCGGCTGTTGAGGTGTCCGGTGTAGCGGCTGGTGCCCACCAGGGCCCGACCGGAATTGATCCCCATGTTGATGCGCAGTGGGACCGGGGTGGCCATGCGGGTGGCCATATCCCGGGTGATCCGGGTGATTTCCAGGGCCGTGGATACGGCATTGACCGCATTGGCGGGGGCGGTGTCCCCCTCGAATATGACCATGAGACCGTCCCCGGCGGTTTCATTGATGGTGCCCTCCCTTTGATGGATGGGGTCCACAAATCGGGAAAAAAGGGTTTCCATCAGCTGGTTGACCCGGACCTCGGGCCATTTCTGGCAGAGGCGGGTGTAGCCCTCCAGGTCCAGGAAAAGGATACTGATTTCCCTGGGGCGTTTCCCCATGGTCAGTTGCTCTGGGGTTTCCTGGGCCAGGGTGCGGACATTGGCGGGCACAAAGGGGGAGATGTCTGCCAGGGCCTGGCTGATGCGGATTTTATCCAGGGTTTTCTGCCATTGGTTTCTGGCATTGAGAACAATGCCGCTGAGGAGCCGGGCCACATCCTGAATGATTAGAAAATCCAGGCGGTCAAAGGAGGTGCCGGGCCGGGTGACCACGCTGATCACCCCCAGAACCTCCCGGTGGACCACCATGGGGGCGGCATATTCCAGCCCCACGGGCAGAGGGGGATGGGCCGTCCGGGTTACCGGCGGGGGCTGGATTTCCACCAGGGCGATCTTCTTTGCCATGGCCCGGGCCACGGCGGGGCGGCCCGGCTTGCAGGCCTGGCAGCGGAAGGGGCGTTTGCGCAGGCCGCATTGGATGGGGCGGGTATAGTTTTCCGCCTCCGGATCCAGGAGAAGGATGCAGATTTCCAATGCCCGGGGCATCTGGTGGCGCAGTTCGGTGCGGGCAATCTCAACGATTTCTCCGGCCTCGGTGTGTGGGGCGATCTTTGCCAGCAGCCCCTGTTGGAAATGGAAGCGTTCCCCATAAAATTTTTCCATGCAGTTTCTCCCACGGATCCGGCCCCGCCGGTCCGGATCAGGTCATTGGGTCACCCGCCCGGCGGTTTCTTGGGGCAGTTCGATGTTGAAATGGGTTTTCAGGGCATGGAGATATTCCCGGCCTTCCTCGAGGGTGAGGCCCTGTGAGCTGTTGCCCCGGGTCTGCTTCAGGGCCGTGTCAAACAGGGTGATGTTCCCCCCTTCAACCGGGAGGACCGCCACCCGGAACTGGGTGAAGATGGAGTCGGGATGGGTGGCGGTGTAGTGGTTGCCGTAGTCAATATCCCCCTGGCAGACATGGGTGCGGTCGAAGCTGTAGAGGTTTTCCCATTGGTTCTCCTTTTTCACCTGTACCATGGTGTTGAAAACCGGGTCGGCCTTGAGACGGAAGGTCAGGCCGCCGTGGCTGGTCTCCGTGTCCATTTCCAGGGGCAGGGGGCAGCGGGGCGTGTCGGCCCCATGGCCCACGTCGGCGATCCATTCCTTGCCCTCCAGGGTGATGCATTCGATGCGGTGGCCCCGGCCGGTGGGGGTGTCTGTTTTATGGACCCGGGCCAGGAGGGGGCGGAGGGTAAATCCCAGGTGGGTCAGGGCATCAAAAAAGAGGCCGCTGAGTTCAAAGCAGTATCCCCCCCGGTTTTGGCGGACCAATTTCTTAAAAATATGGTGGGAATCCAGGGAAATTCCCAGGCCCATGAGGATGTCGAAATTCTCAAAGGGGATGGTGTAGAGCTGGGCATGGTGAATTCCCCGGAGGGTCTCCAGGGTGGGGGCGGTGGAGCCGGTGTACCCAATGCGCTTGAAATAGGCCTCGCAGTCAAAGGATGTCATGGCTATTCTCCTTCGGTGGCTTGGGCCAATGCTTCCCCTGTGCGGGCGGCGGCGATCATGGCCTGGGTCTGGTGGGTCATGTCGTTTTTGTCCACGGTTCCTCCGGCCACCACCGGATTGGGGGACTTGCCGTCCGCAATCAGCTGGGCGAAGTAGCCGAGCATCTGCGGACTGGCACCCTCGTGGATGGTGGGCTCGAGGTTCTCGTTGAGTATGGACCCACCGCCCATGAAGCAGAAGGTGTCATAGTTCCACGACTCGAAGGAGAC
>JAKSBM010000584.1 GCA_022361135.1 Desulfobacterales bacterium
CGAACACGGAAGTTAAGCTTCTTATCGCCGATGGTACTGCACCGGGGACGGTGTGGGAGAGTAGGACGCCGCCGAAATTTTTTCAAAAAGCCCTGTTCGTCATTGCGACGTTCAGGGCTTTTTTTATTTTGTGCGGGTTTATTCATATTCGTGCTGCGGGAGAGAGTCACCATCTCGACCACACCCGATCTGAAGTAGTTAAGTTTCTTATCACCGATGGTACTGCACCGATACGCTATGGGAGAGTATGGCGCCGCCGAAATTCTTTGAAAGGGCCTTGTTCATCACTGCGATGTTCAAGGCCCTTTTTTTATTCATCCTGCTTTCATTTATGTGAAGATGTCTTGATGCTGACTGGAGAGTTCCCACCTCGAACATACCCAATCTGAAGTATGTAAGCTTCTTATCACCGATGGTATTGCACCGGGGCGGTGTGGGGAGTAAGATGTCGCTAAAATTGTAAAGGCCCTGTTCGTCATTGAGATGTTCAGGGCCTTTTTGTTTTAATACTATTTTGCGGTTAGCTTCAGTAACTCTGCCAGATGTCTTCCTGGGTGAGTTGCATGCCGGCAAAGGTGTTGGACAGTTCCCGGGTGGCAGTTTTCAACAGGGGAACGAATTGTTTTTCAACCTCGGAAAGGCTGAACCGTTTTTTGGGAACCGTGATGTTGACGGCCATGAGTGCTTCTCCGGCCTGGTCGAATATGGGGCAGGCCACGGAGAGAACACCGGGGGTGAGCTCTTCGTCATTGAGGGCATAGCCACGTTTTCGGATGCGGGAGAGATCCGCTTCAAAGGCCTGGGCGTCAGTGATGGTTTTGGGCCCCAGGGGTTTGAATTCCAGGGCCCTGAGGATAGGGTTAACGATTCCTGGTCGGCCAAAGGCCAGCATAGCCTTGCCTAAACTGGTGCAGTGCAGGGGAAGAAGGGAGCCCACCTGGAGATCAAAATGAAGATACTTGTCCTGTCTCAGCCGTACGATATATAGGATTTCATCCCCTTCCATGATTCCTAAATTTACGGTTTCGCCAATGTGATCGTGGAGTTTTTTCAAGCGCATTTCCGCCACCTCCCTCCAACTCATCCCCTGGAGTACGGCAAATCCCAGGGTGAGAATCCTGGGGGTGAGATGATAATGTTTCTGGCTGTCCTTGCGCAAGTAGCCCAAAGTGCAGAGCGTGGCGCACATGCGGGTGGCCGAGGTGTAATTCATGTCCAGCACGGAGCCGATTTCCGTTAATTTCATGGGACGGCGTGCCCGGGCCAGGGTTTCAAGAACTTCCAGTCCCCGTTCCAGGGATTCAACATGATAACTGCCCTTATCTGACTTAATTTTCGGCATATTCAGACCTCTTTGTAGGAATTTGACAGCATGCCCTGGCGATAGATGTAACCTGAACTCAAGCCTCTGTCCACCAGGGACAGGGTGGAATTTTCTTTTTTAGCCTTGACTTTTTTGGGTTCATATCATAGTTTTTCTTAGAACGCAATCAATTTTCTCATAGAGAAAAAATAAAAATTGAAGGCGGATGCAGTTGAAGCACCAGTTTGTACTGATGTCCTGTAGGAGTAGTTTGGAACCATCAACATTATTCTCATGTGGAGGTGTGGTATGGATAGATCAAAGTTGACTCGGCGGGAATTCATGAAAGCAACAGGGCTGGGTGTGGCTTCCATGGGAGCTGTGGGCCTGTTTCCCGGCCTGTCCTTCGGCAGCAGCAATTTTACCTTTGGCTCGGCCAGTGCCGCCGGTTCGTGGTATCCCCTGGCCGTGGCCATGTCCAAGGTGGTATCGGACCGGATGCCGGCGGTGAATGTCACCGGTGTGACCACCCCGGGGGCGTCCAGGGAAAACATCATGCGCATTGACCGCGGTGAAATGGAACTGGGATGGTCCACGGCCAATTTCCTGTATAAGGGATACCATGGCGTGGACATTTTTAAGCGCTCCCAAAAGGTAATAGGATGGTTCTCGGCCTATCCCGGCTATTACACCATCGCGGCCCGCAAAAGTTCGGGAATTCAATGTATGGCCGATCTCAAGGGGAAAACCGTTGCCATCGGTACCCCCGGCTCCCATTGCAACATGGACAATGTGAATCTCATCTTTAAAAATTGCGGCCTGGCTGCGGGCAAAGATTTTAAAATCGAGCAGGTGAGATTCCCCGACGCAGTCCAGAAAATGATCGACGGTCACATCGATGCCTGTTCTTATTTCATGGGGATCAACACCCCGGGTTTCGTTCAACTGGCCGATTCCGCAGATATTACCTTTCTTCCCCTTCCCGATACCGCCCACCGGGGTATCGTCAAGCAAGATCCTTCCTATTTCATCGGCAACCTTCCTGCGGGCACCTACCGGGGCCAGGATGTGGATGTGCCGGTGGCGGCCATGGCCTATACCACCATCTGTTCACCGGATCTGAGTGAAGAGTTCATGTACGAGGCCACCCGGGCCGTTTTTGAAAACCTTCCCTTTATCACGGCCTCTTCCCATAACTTTAAGCAGACTACCCTTGCCAGGGTTTATCAGGGCATGCCCGTACCGGTGCATCCCGGGGCTGCAAAATACTTTGCCGAACACGGAGTGGCACAATCATGATGAGATTTATGCTGATATTTGTTCAATGCCCAGGGAAAAGGGAAGTGAAATGATCCATAAGATAGATAATTCCATTAAGACCGTCATGGCTGTGATCGCGGCATGTCTTTCCGTGATATCCTTGTATACGGCGTTTTTCGGTACTTTTGAAACCATGACCCAGCGAATCATGCACCTGACGGTGATCGGGGTCATTGCCCTGTTTTTCAATCCTCCCGGATTCAGGGATAAGTATCCCGTCTCCGCCCTGTGCACCAATCTGGTCCTGGCCGGATTGATCATCTGGTCCAATCTCTTCCTTTTGTTCAATTGGGAAAGTCTGTACATCATGCCCTTTCTGGACGGATACCAATTATTCCTGGGCGCCTCTTTTCTACTCATCCTTCTGGAATTGACCCGGCGGACCGTGGGCCTTTCCCTGGCCCTTATCGTTCTGGTGTTTATCCTCTATGCCCATCTGGGACATTTGATTCCCGGCTTTCTGGGCCATCGGGGATACAGCATTGAGCGCATCGTGCTCCAGGTGTTTGCCGGAACCGAAGGGATCTTCGGTATTCCGGTGGGGGTCTGCTCC
The DNA here is from genome assembly GCA_022361135.1 of Desulfobacterales bacterium. The sequence continues at coordinate 3,177 of JAKSBM010000584.1, forward strand.
ACGGTGGTGATCATCTTTTTGATTTTCGGTGCATTCATGGACCAGGCCGGTGCCTCCAATGTGCTTTTGGAACTGGCCGGCTCCATTGCGGGTGGATTCCGCGGCGGCCCGGCCAAGGTTTCCATTGCCGCATCGGGGCTCATGGGGATGCTTTCGGGCAGTTCCGCCGCCAATGTGGCTACCACAGGTGCGATCACCATTCCCATGATGAAAAAGTCCGGTGTGGAAGCGCGGGTGGCAGGTGCCATCGAGGCCGTGGCCTCATCGGGAGGCTATAAAACTCCGCCCATCATGGGGGCGGTGGCCTTTGTCATGGCCAATATGCTGGGGGTGGATTACATCGACGTGTGCATCGCAGCGGCCCTGCCCGCATTCTTTCACTATTTGGGACTTTTCCTCATGGTGGATCTGTATGCCGGATTGCGGGGGCTTTCGGGAATCCCTTCATGGGAGCGGCCCCGATTTTCCCAGGCCCTGCAACGCAGTATTCTTTTCATGATTCCCGTGGCCCTGATGATTGTGCTCATGGCCATGAAGTTTTCCGCCACCTATGCCTGTGCCTATTCCCTGGCCGCCCTGTGGCTGGTGGGCGGCATTTCCCGGAATCTGTCCTGGGAAGGAATTTACAATGCTTTGCGGGACGGGGCCTTGCGCATGGTACCCATCACCATCCCCTGTGCCGTGGCCGGTATTATTTTGGGCATTTTGACCATGACCGGTGCGGGAATGAAGATAGCAGAAATCATTGAATTGTTGTCCTTTGGCAGCCTGTTTCTAACCCTGTTTTGGATCATGGTGATTTCCATCATCCTGGGAATGGGGCTTCCCCCGGTGGTTTCCTATCTGGTGCTGGCCGCCCTGGAGGTTCCGGCGCTCACCGCCCTGGGCGTTACTCCCATGGCCGCCCATCTGTTTATCTTTTACTTCTGTGCCCTCTCCTTGATCACCCCGCCCATCTGCACCACCGCATTCACCGCTGCTGCCATCGCCGGTTCCCATCCCATGAAAACCGGGCTGGAAGCCGTACGTTTCGGCATTGTCCTTTTTACCTTGCCCTATTTGTTTGTTTATAGTCCGGCCCTGTTGTGCGACGGCAGCTTGATTGAGATACTTTTGGTGGTGGCCAAGGCCGCCGTGGGGATCTTTGCCCTGGCCGCCGGTGCCCAGGGGTATTTCATGCAGCCCTTGAGCCAGGTAAAGCGGGGGCTGTTTATCCTGGTTTCCGTTCTCTTGTTTTGGCCTTCGGCCTTGGTTTCCCTGGTGGGGGGCACGGGCTTTGTGATTCTCACATTCCCGGCGGTGAGCCGGCGGATCTTTGTTCCCTCGTCATAAATTTCCATCAGCCGTATATCTGTATTTTGGATTGCGGCTGATTTTTTTAACCATATAGCGAAAATTATTTTCTCTAAGAGAAATATTATCCAAAGGAGATGATTGGAAAATGAATGCAACGCGCACAACCCAGATGGACCGGGTGGATGAGATTGCCGGTTCCCAAGCCTGTACCGGCTGTGGTGCCTGTGTGGGCGCCTGTCCCTACCGCATGACCATGGCAGATCGCATCATCACCCTTGATCCTTGCGATTTGGACCAGGGGCGCTGCCAGGAGATTTGTCCCCGGGTGCCCGGGGATTTGGCCGCCCTTCGGCAGACGTTGTTTGAGCCGGAAACCCTCACCCGGGAGATCGGACCGGTGAGATGGTATTACATCACCCGGGCCACGGATCCCGAAATCCGGGGCAATGCTCAGCACGGCGGCACGGTCACCGCTCTTCTGTCCCTGGCCCTGAGCCAGGGGATCATTGACCGGGCCGTGGTGGCGGACCAGGGAGAAGATCTGCTGGCCCGGCCGGTGACCGTAAACGATGTGGCGGCCCTGAAATCCACGGGCAAAAGTAAATTTGTGGTTTCCCCCACCCTGGCCTGGATCAACCAAATGGGATCGGATGCAGCAGACGCCGGGATGGTGGCCACTCCTTGTCAGGCACTGGCCGCCGCCAAATTGCGGGATCTGTCCTCCCGGAATCCTTCCATTGTCGCCCCCAAACTGGTCATCGGGCTGTTTTGCGGCTGGGCTTTGGATTGGACAAAATTGCGGGATCTGCTCACCGCAGAGCTGGGGGATGCAAAAATTTTGAAACTGGATATTCCCCCGTCCAAATACCAATGCATGGAAGTTACCACGGATCAGGGACTGGTCACCATTCCTTTGGACAAGGTGGAAGAAACGGTTCGTCAATCCTGCCGGACCTGCGACGACATGACCGCTGAGTTCGCCGATATTTCCGTGGGCTCTGCCCGACTGCCCGAGGGCTGGGAAACGGCCAAGGGCTGGAACCAGGTTATTGCCAGAACCGCCCTGGGACAGGAACTTATGGAATTGGCCCGGGAAAAGGGCATTCTGGAATTCTACGAGGCCCCGGTGGACAGTCTGGAAAAACTCAAGGCCGCCTCCCTGAACCGGAAGCAGACCCTGAAGGCCCAGGGTGCACCGGCCTGAAAGTCAGCCCCTTCGTCATTGTGCACATTTGAAACGATCAATTCATCAATTTAAGGAGATACCTATGTCCATGCTGAGTATGGATCAACCGGGAAAAGAGCTCATGCTCATGGGGAACGACGCCATTGCCCGGGGCGCCATTGAGGCCGGAGTCAAGGTCTGTGCGGCCTATCCGGGCAATCCCTCGTCGGAAATTATCGGTAATTTGTCAAAGGTGGGAAAGGAATTGAACATCCACGTGGAATGGTCCACCAATGAAAAGGTGGCCATGGAAGTGGCCGCCGGCGCCTCCCTGGGCGGGGTTCGCGCCCTGGCAGCCATGAAACACAATGGGCTGAATGTGGCCTGCGACTTTTTGTTCAATCTCAACCTCACCGGCACCAAAGCCGGCATGGTGATCATCATCTGCGACGATCCCGAAGCCCTGTCCTCCAGTAATGAACAGGATTGCCGGACCTATGCCAAGATGCTGGATCTTCCCCTGTTTGAACCCGGGACATTCCAGGAGGGCAAAGACATGGTGATCAAGGCCTTTGAGGTTTCGGAACAATTGGGCCTGCCCGTGTTTGTCCGCAGTGTCACCCGCTTTTCCCACGCCCGGGGCAATGTGATCCTGGGGCGTTTGCCCACGGTGAAACCGGAACCGGGGTTTGATCCCTCCAAACCCCTGTACCCCAAGCCGGTGAGCCGTACCCGCAAGGCATTGAAGGATAAATTACGGGCCATCATGCCGGAATTGCAGGTCTTGCCCTTTAACCGATATGTGGGCCCTGATGCGCCGAAACTGTTGATTTTTACCAGCGGTACCGGTTTTGTCTATTCCCGGGAAGCCATTGCTCAGCTGGGTGTGAAGGATCGGGTGGGGGTGGCCAAGGTGGGAACCTCCTGGCCCCTGCCCGAATCCTTTGTACTTGAACAGATGAAACAGGCGGAAAGTATCCTTTTTGTAGAGGAGAGTGATCCCGTGCTTGAGGATGCGGTGACGGCATTGTTCGGGCGGGAGAATACCCGGATGGAGCCCCGATCTTTCTTTGGAAAACGCAACGGCATCATGCGGGAATTCGGTGAACTCAATCCCAATCTGGTCATGGACGGCATCTGCCGCTGTCTGGGCATGGAGAGTAAGAGTCGGAATCATCTGGAATATGCCGCCACAGCCAATGATATCATTCCGGAAATGACCCCGGAACGGGATTTGGGGCTGTGCGCCGGCTGTCCCCACCGGGCCACCTATTGGGCAGTGAAAAATGCCTTGGCCATGGATGGGCGAAAGGGCTTTGTGGTGGGAGATATCGGCTGTTATGCCCAGGGACGCGGCCCTTCGGGCTTCCACCAGATGAAGACCATGCATGCCATGGGATCCGGGGCCGGATTGAGCAACGGTTTTGGGCAATTGGTCCGTTTTGGTTTTGATCAGCCCGTCATTACCGTGTGCGGGGATTCCACCTTTTTCCATGCGGCGGTGGCCCCCCTGATCAATGCCCAGTACAACCACGCCAATTTCCTTTTCCTGGTTCTGGATAACTCTGCCACGGCCATGACCGGATTCCAGCCCCATCCGGGCACGGGTAAAACCGCCACCGGCGATAAAACCGGACGGGTGGACGTGGAAGCCGTGTGCCGGGCCATTGGGTCGGATTCAGTCTACACCCAGAATCCCTTTGACCTGGAAGCCTCCACCCAGTTGATCTACGATTTAATCCAGAAGCCGGACGGGGTCAAGGTGGTGATCATGAGACAACCCTGTGCACTGGTGCGGGTGAAGTTCCAGCCCCGCCTCTTTGATATTCGCATTGATACGGAAAAATGCCTGGGTGAAAACTGCGGCTGCAACCGGTATTGCACCAAAATCTTCAAATGCCCGGGTCTGTACTGGGATGCCGAGGCCGGCCATACCCGCATTGACGAAGCCATCTGCAACGGGTGCGGTGTCTGTGCATCCATCTGTCCCTCTAACGCCATCATCAAGGAGAAAATCAAATCATGAAAGATCCCTTTAATGTCATCATCACAGGGGTGGGCGGCCAGGGCAATGTTCTGGCTTCCCAGATCCTGGGCCAATGCCTGGTACAGGAAGGATTCAAAATTACCATCGGCGAAACTTACGGGGCCAGTCAGCGGGGCGGCTCGGTCATGAGCCATGTGCGAATTTCCAAAACCGACCAATGGTCCCCCATCATTCCCGAAGGAGAGGCCGACCTGGTGGTGGGGCTGGAACCCATGGAAGCCCTGCGGGTGCTGGATCGTTACGGAACGCCCCAGGTGGCCGTGGTCACCAATGTCCGCCCCATTTATCCCATTGGCGTCATTGCCGGCCAGGATACCTATCCGCCGGTGTCGGATATTCTGGACAAACTCACCCTGCTCAGCAGCAAATTATGGACCCTCAATGCCACGGAGCTGGCTCTGGAAATGGGCAATGTTCTTTATTCCAACATGATTATGCTCGGGGCCTTGGCATCCATGGAGCTGCCGGCCTTACCCATGAAGCGGGAAAGTTTTGCCGCCGTGTTGAAAATGCTCATCAAAGACAGCCTGGTGGCAAAGAATATGGAGGCCTTTGACCGGGGAATGACCGCTGTTCGGGCGGGAAAGGAAGCCCTCCATGTTTAAGTCAAAGTCCCCCAAGCGGGTTTGGTCCCTTTCCCCCTCCTTTGGTCACACCCCCACTCCGGCCCTGGATTATCTGGCTGACAAAGGCTGTGAGGTGGCACTCTATCCGGCCGGGGAACGTCCGGTGATGGATGCGGTGCTCAAGGAGATTGACCGATACGATGCCTTGGTGCCGGGGCTGTTTCCCATTACCGCAGAGGTGGTGAATGCGGCCAAGAAACTCAAGGTGATCTCCATGGCAGGCGCCGGCTTCAGCCATATTGATCTGGAGGCGGCCGCCCGGAAAGGGATCATGGTCACCAATGCCCCGGGAACCAATCACCATGCCGTGGCCGAGTTGGCCATTGGCTTTGTCTTTGCCCTGGCCCGGGATATTGCAGGGGCCAACCATGCCGTGAAATCCGGCCAATGGCCCAAGTTTGTGGGCTCCCAGATCCGTGGGAAAACATTGGGAGTTCTGGGAACAGGCCTCATCGGAAAGGAAGTGGCCCTGCGGGGACTTGGTCTGGGCATGTCCGTGGTGGCCCATGATCTGTTTGAAGATACGGCTTTTGCCAAGGCTCATGGGATTTCCTACCTGCCCCTGGACCAGGTTCTGGCCTGTTCGGATTTTCTTTCCATTCACATGCCCCTGACCCCGGAAACCCGGGGGATCATTGGTGCGGACGCCCTGTCCGCCATGAAACCATCGGCCTGCCTGATCAATTTGTCCCGGGGCAGCGTGGTGGATGAAACCGCCCTGTGCCGGGCCTTGAAAGACAAGGAAATCGCCGGGGCGGCCCTGGATGTCTTTGAAAACGAACCCCCGGGCGACAATCCGCTTCTGGGGTTGGACAACCTGCTGGCTACCCCCCACATGGGGGGCTACACCCGGGAAGCTCTGGAATCGGTGACCATGATCTGTGCGGAAAATATCGTCAATGCCCTGGAAGGGCGAACGCCGGACCATCTGTTGAACCAAGACCTTCTGGGAGATGCAAAATGGAAGAATATCTAAGCCAAGAATTTAAAACATTCCGCACCCGGGTGAAGGCCCTGGTGCAGGATACCCTGGATCCCATCCACCACGAGGTGGAAAAAAGCGAAGAAATCCCCGAACCCGTAGTGGATCAGTTCCGGGAGCTGGGTTTTTTCGGCCTGTCCATTCCCAAAGAATACGGCGGACTGGGACTTTCCTGCCTGGAGGAAATTCTCACCTATGAAGAAATCACCCGGACCAATGCCTGCTATCGCTCCCGCATCGGCACCAGCAACGGCATCGGCTCCATGGGAATTCTTTACGACGGAACCCCGGAACAGAAACAAACCTATCTTCCCCGGATTGCCTCGGGAGAATGGACCGCTGCCTTTGCCCTGACCGAACCCGACGCGGGATCCGATGCGGCCAATATTTCCACCACCGCCGTGTTGGCCGGGGACCATTGGCTGCTCAACGGAACCAAACAATTCATCACCAATGCGGATACGGCCCAGCTCTTTACCACCATTGCCGTCACCGATGAAGAAAAAAGGGCCCGGGGCGGGGTGACGGCCTTTGTGGTGGAACGGGGCATGCCCGGCCTGAGCATCGGGGCCCGGGATGCGAAAATGGGGCTGAAGGGCTCCCATACCCACGAGGTGATTTTCAAAAATTGTCGGGTGCCCCAAATTAATGTTATCGGCGGAAATGCCATGGTGGGCCAGGGATTTAAAACCGCCATGCGGGTGCTGGATAAGGGCCGCCTTTCCATGGGCGCCTGTGCCCTGGGGGCTTGTGGGAAAATACTGGACATCTGTCTGGAGCGGCTGCGACGCCTGCAGTCTGCGGGATGGAAGGAGGCACAGCTCCAGTCGTCCTGGTTTGCCCTGGCCGATATGGCCACGGAACTCCAGGCCGCCCGGGCCATGCTTTACCAGACCGCCCGGCAGAAGGATGCCGGTGCCAATGTCACCACCCAGGCCTCCATGGTCAAGGTGTTTTGCACGGAAACCGCCAGCCGCAGCGCCTCCCGCGGGTTGATGATTCTGGGACGGGATGGGGTGTTGACCCGCCACCAGGTGGAGACCTTTTTAAGGGATGTCCGGCTCTACCGGATCTATGAAGGGACCAGTGAAATCCAGCGTAAGATCATTGCCAGAAACCTGTTGAAACAAGGAGTTGAGCATGTCTGTTAAACGTATCGGTGTGGTGGGCTCCGGCCTCATGGGCGCGGGCATTGCCCAATGTTGTGCCCAGGCGGGTATGGATGTGGTGCTCACGGACACCAGTGAAGCCGCTTTGTCCAAGGGGATGAAGTCCATTGAATGGTCGGTCTCCAAATTGGCGGAAAAGGGAAAATTGACCCGGGGTGTTTCCGAAATCATGGATTCCATTGGTCCGGCCACCGACCTTGAGGCATTGGCCGAGGTGGAATTGGTGGTGGAAGCGGTATATGAAAATCTGGAACTCAAACAGGAGATTTTTGCGGCCCTGGATCGGATCTGCGCCTCGGATACGCTTTTGTCCACCAATACTTCGGCCATTCCCATCACGGAACTGGGGGCGGTGACCCAGCGGCCGGAGTCGGTGATCGGCCTTCATTTTTTCAGCCCCGTTCCCATGATGCCGGTGGTGGAAGTGGTGAAGGGCATTGCCACCTCCCAGGCCGCCGTGGATACCTGCATGGATTTTGCCCGGGCCATGGGGAAAACCCCGGTGCGGGTGGAGCGGGATGTGCCCGGTTTTCTATTGAATCGCATTAATCTGATTTCCTATGTGGAGGCCATTCGTCTTTTGGAAAGCGGCATCGGAACCGTGGAAGAAATTGACGCCGGGGTTCGGCTGGGATTCGGCCGGCGCATGGGCCCCTTTGAAACCGGTGACATGGTGGGACTGGATGTCTCCTTTGGTGCATTGACGGCCATCTATAATGAAAGCAAGGATGGCCGGTATTACCCGCCCCAGATGCTGAGACGCAAGGTCAAGGCCGGTCAATTGGGCCGGAAAACCGGAAAGGGCTGGTACAGCTATGGTGAGGATAACGCGCGGGGGGAGGTGAAATCATGAGTGGTAAAGCCCGTGAAGTCGTCATTGTGGGGGCCGCCCGGACACCGGTGGGCCGTTATATGGGATCTCTTAAGGACATTCCCGCCTATGATCTGGCTGCCCTGGCTCTGAACGGGGCGACCCAGCGCATTAATCTGGATCCGGTTTTGGTGGATGATGTAATCATGGGGCAGTCCTATCAGAACGGAGAATATGTGAACATCGCCCGCATGGGATTGCTCACGGCAGGCTGGCCCGAAACAGTGCCAGGGATGACCATTGACCGGCGCTGCTGTTCCGGACTGGATGCCGTGTGCACCGGAGCCATGAAAATCCTTTCCCACGGGGCGGACATTGTGGTGGCCGGCGGGGTGGAAAGCATGAGCACGGCGGAATTTTATCTCACCGGAGATGTGAAATGGGGCATTGGCGGCAAACAGGGCATGCCCCGGGGCCACGGCAGTCTGGCCACCTGGGGAATGCCTTTCTATGACCGGATTCAACGGGCCCGGGTCATGTCCCAGCCCGAGTCCCGTTTCGGGGTGCTGCCCTCCATGATGGCCTGGGCGGAAACCGCGGCCCGGGAAGAAGACATTTCCAGGCAGGCCTGTGATCAATGGGCCGTGGATAGCCATGCCAAGGCCGTGGCTGCCTGGGATTCCGGCGCCTTTGACCGTGAAATTATTCCGGTCTCCGTTCCCGTGCATAAGGGTGATCCCTTGGTGTTCAACCGGGACGAAGGCCCCCGTCCCGATACCAGTGTGGAAAAATTATCCCGGCTGCGGCCGGTGATGGGCGGGGTGTGTACGGCGGGCAATTCCTCCTCGGAAAATGACGGGGCCGCCGCCCTGGTGCTCATGTCCCGACAGAAGGCCGAGCAGATGGATCTGATTCCCTTAGTGAAGATCCGTGCCTTTGCCGTGGCCGGTGCCGATCCGCGAAAGGCCTATGAAACCGTTCCCCGGGCAGCCTTCAAGGCCCTGGAACAGGCCGGTTTGACCATGGATGAAATGGATTTGATCGAAATCCAGGAGGCCTTTGCCGCCCAGGTGCTGGCGGATTTGAAACAGATGGGCGTGTGCCCGGAGAGTTATGACCGGGTGAATGTCAACGGATCGGGGATTTCCCTGGGCCATCCCATTGCCTGCACCGGTGCACGGGTGCTGGTTTCCATGGTCCACGAAATGGAGCGCCGCAATGCCCGATATGGGCTGGAATGTATCTGCGGTGGCGGCGGGTTGGGTATTGCCGCCGTCATGGAACGGATTTGAATTAAAGGAGATGTGTTTTGAAATTTAAACTGGATAAATCACAGATTCAGATTCAGCGGGCCGCCCGGGATTTTGTCAAAGGTGAATTCACTGCCGAACGCTGTGGCGAATACATCGAATCGCACACCTTCCCCAAAACGCTGCTGGCCAAGGCCGCAGAGTTGGGCTTCATTGGCGGCCATTTCCCCGAGGCATACGGCGGTCAGGAACTGGGATGGTTCGACATGGTTCTCATTGGCGAAACCCTCTGCATGGGAGACGCCTCATTGGGGGCCGGTCTCATGCGAACCATTCATGGCGCCGGCCTGCTTTTGGAATACGGCAGTGAAGAACAGAAGGCGCATTGGCTTCCCCGGATGACCGATGGGGAAATTCTTTGTTGTGAAGCCGTGGACGGTGTGTTGGCCCTTGAAGACGGAGATCATTGGTTGATTACCGGCCACAGCGATCTGGTGGTCAATGCAGGACAATTGGCTGGCTGTGCCCTGGTTTTGTGTCGGAATGAAGCCGGCGACGGGGCCAGCGTAATTCTGGTGGAAATCGACCGCAAGGGCGTGGAGTGCCGGAATCCGGGCAAGGTTCTGGGGGCCCAGATCAGTGATATGGCCCACATGGTTTTTAATCAAGTCCGGGTGCCCCTGGGCCATGTGGTGGGGCGTCGGGGCCGGGGGCTGAAACAATATGAAACCTGCCAGGCCGATACCTGGCTCATGGAGAGTGCCCTGGTTCTGGGCATGGCCCAGGGGGCCCATGACCGGGCCGCCGTCCATGCCAAAAAGCGGGTTCAATTCGGCAATCCCCTCATCGCCTTCCAGGCCATCCGCCATAAATTATCGGACATGGCCGCCCAGATTCAGGCCGCCCGGCTCATGGTCTACCAGGCCGCCTGGCTGCGGGATCAGGGCAAACGGGATGGAAAGCTTTCGGCCATGGCCAAACTCAACGCTGACCAGGCCGCAGCCTTTGCCTGCGACGAAGCCATCCAGATCCTGGGGGGCTATGGCTACATTGATGAATTCGAGGTGGAGCGGTACTTCCGGGAAGCCCGGTTCAGCCAGACCCTGTTCGGCAACAGCACAGTGTTGAAAGACACCATTACCCGGGCCTGAAAAAGGAGAAATTTCCATGGCGTATAAACAGATTAAATTTGATGTGCAGGACCGGGTGGCCCTGTTAACCATTAACCGGCCGGAAAAACGCAATGCCTTGAATCTGGAAACCCGCGGGGAAATTGCCCAGGTCCTGGACCGGCTCTCCGGTACCACCGAGGTGGGATGCCTGGTGGTCACCGGGGCCGGTGACAAGGCATTCATTGCCGGATCAGACCTTACGGAATTGTCTAAAATGTCTCCTTTGGAGGTGCATGCCTTTGCATCCACGGCGGGCCAGCGGTTGTATACCCGGTTTGAACAACTGGATATTCCGGTGATCGCCATGATCAACGGGCTGTGTCTGGGGGGCGGGCTGGAAGTGGCCATGGCCTGTGACATTCGCCTGGCTGCGGACTGTGCCCGACTGGGACAACCGGAGATTCATCTGGGGATTATTCCGGGGTCCGGCGGGACCCAGCGTCTGCCGGCCCTGGTTGGGCAGGGACGGGCCCGGGAAATGGTATTTACAGGGGACCCGGTTTCGGCACATCGGGCCCTGGAAATGGGGCTGGTGAACCGGATTTGGCCCCAGGCGGAATTGTATGAAAAAACCTTTGAACTGGCTTCTCGCATGGCAGCCAAAAGCCGTACGGCCCTGAAAATGGCCAAACGGACCATGATTCTGGGACAGGACAGTGGGCTGACTGCCGGGTTGGCCTGTGAGGCCTTGGCCCAGGCGGCGGTGTTCTCGTCCCCGGACAGGACCGAGGGGATGGCCGCCTTTTTTGATAAGCGCAAACCTGTGTTTAACCGTTAACCCTTAACTCCGGATCTGCCACACCGATTCTGTTTCAGAATGGTGGGGCGGGGACTTTCCTAAGCCCTCGCCCCATGCGGTGAATATCCGGACCCTTTGTTTGTTACTCCTCAGCCAGACCCTCCGGAATTGACTCCTCCGGAGGGTTTGGTGGTTGGGGCTCAGGGCATGTGTCTATTCTATACTGAATCTTTTCGGGGAGATTTCTGACTGATGAGAACCCCGGTGCCCACCAGCAAGGCGCCGACGAATTGTCCCGGGGAGAGGGATTCTCCCAACAGGCTCCAGCCCAGGATAACGGCCACTGCCGGGACCAGGTTGATGAAGGTGGAGGCCCGGGTGGCGGGCAGGCGCGACATGGACCAGTTGTACAAGCCGAATGCGCCCACGGATGCGAATATTCCCAGCAGGGAAAGGGCGGCAAAGAGGTCGGGTTGCAGGAGAAGGTGGGGGGCGACGATGAGGTATCGGATGCCGGGGGCAAAAAAGATGAGCCCGGCGACAAATTGCATGGCGGTCAGTGTCCAGGGGCCGTAGCTGCGGCTGAGGCGCTTGACCAGAATCATGTTTCCGGCGGCGCAGGCCATGGCGGCAAATTCCAGGCTGTTTCCCAGGATGGGATTGTCCCCGGGCAGGGCCTCTTCACCAAAGAGGGTGAGGACGCTGACACCGGCTACGGAAATGGTCAGGCCCAGGGCGAGATTGCGCGTCATTTTTTCCTTGAGAAAGAGCCAGGCGCCCAAAGCGACAAAGACGGGCACCGAGGCGGAAATCACACCGGCCTGGGAAGAGGTGGTCAGCTTCAGGGCATTGGACTCCAGAAAATAATAGAAGCAGGGCTGGAGCAGGACCATGGGGATGAGGAGCTTCAGATCCCGGCGGTGGAATCGGGTGGGGACCAGTTTCCGGGCAAAGGGGACCATGAGTAGGCAAGCAATGACCATGCGGCAGAACATCACAGCCTGGGGATGGAGCTGGGTGACGGCCACCCGGCCGGCAGGGAAGGATGCTCCCCAGAAAAAGACGGCTGCGGTGAGGGCCAGGTAGGGCAGCAGGGTGGA
>JAKSBM010000139.1 GCA_022361135.1 Desulfobacterales bacterium
ACCCAGAAGGACGATGGCATCGTATTGGTGGGCCTGGACCATGAGTTCAATGGAATGGGCAATGATGTCCCGGGTGGGCAGGATGTACCGCATGCCCTCGTGGCCTTCGGCGATGCCGTCGCATGCGCCGATGACTCCGAATTCCACAGGAGTTCCCCCGTTCTGCCAGATACCGGCCTTTACGGCTTCGGAAACCTCCCGCAGGTTGGTGTGGCCGGGAACGGTGGTGGACCAGGCATTGGCAATGCCGATGATGGGGTTTTCCAGGCTTTCGTCGGAATAGCCCATGCTTTTGTAATAGGCCCGGTTGATGGACCACTCCGGGCGGGTGAGGATGGCTTGACTTCTCATATGTTATCTGTCTCCAGTTCAGCCGGGGCTGAATTGTTATGTTCATATGCTTGTACTTTGAGCTGATAATCATACAAACTTTTTTCCTTGTCAAGGAAAATCGGGAAGGAAATTGTCCTCTCTTTTTTACGGGAAAATGAGGGGCGGGGAGATCAAGTTGGTGTGGAATGGACGGCCGAAGGTCTATTTCGGCCGTTTTTTATAATTCTTATGACTGCCCTGGAGAAAAGTAATGTGGGTTTCCATCTCCTTGCGGGCCCGTTCCGGGTTGCCCTGGGAAATGGCCTTGCAGATGTTGCGGTGGTGGAGTTGGGATTTTTCCAGCACGTCGTGGAGGAACAGGGTGTGCTCCTGGATAAAGAGTTCCATGTGCTGTTTGATGGAAACAAAGGCCTCTTTGATGAAACGGTTTTTTGACAGCTCGGCAAGGCGGGTGTGAAATTTAAGGTCCACCTGGCCGTAACCGGGATAGTCCTTTTTTTCAAACATGGTCTGCATGCGGTGGACCATGGCCTCCAGTTCGGCAATTTGCCGTTCGGTGGCATTTTCCGCAGCCAGATAGACGGCGCCGGATTCAATGATTTTCCGGGCGGCAAGCAATTCCTTGGTGGTTTTGCCGTCGGAGAGGAGGGTGGGCTTCAGCCCCTCGGGATTGATCTGGGGAATATGTTTACGGATGGCCGTGCCAAATCCGGGTTTTTGTTCGATCACACCCAAGAGGTCCAGGATGTTCATGGCCTCCCGCAGGGATGTCCGGCTCACACCCAACTCCTTGGACAATTCATTCTGGTTGGGCAGCTTATCCCCGATTTTCAATTCTCCGGACTCCATCCGTTTCCGGATTTCATCCACTACTTTTTCAGACAATTTTTTTTTTGCGATAATCGCCACAGGTTCTCCTCGTTCTGGGGTTCAACCAAATTCCATGGCAGGGGTAAAGTTTGGTAAGTTTATCATACAATTTAAAATTTTCAACCGCTAAAACACGACATTGTGTCTGGTCCCGTGAATACCATGGGAGCCGGTGCAGGGGCATTGCTTCTTGTTTTTTATCGGCCCGGGGGCAGGGGGAGGAGCCGGTGGTCTTCCAGTGAAATTCGGCCAGGGAGAAAAAGAGGAATTTATCCTTGTTTTTTTTAGATCGATGTCACAATATAGTACAAATTCCAAATTTTCATTCTGGACTTCCTCGATTAAATTACGAAATTTCCCGGTGTTGGATTCATGGCTGAGGCGCATGTCGGTTTTTCATTTTCCCCATCATTGGAATTCAAATGTGAAATCATAAAAGGGGCAGGTATCCCGGCGAATATTCTGCCAAAAACAGGGCCACTGAATTGGGCCGAGCCCCTGTTTTAATCGGCGTAAATCATTCTGCGCCGTGTTTCTTGTCCTTGAATAAGCGGATGTATATCCGTGGGGACCATCGTAATTCGTTTAAGACGCTATTTTTTTCCTTGCAGTATTTTTAGATGATCTTGTGTGGTGGACGTCGGTTTTCACACCAGTGGATTTCAATGGGACAGGTGGATTTATGGATATTTCCTTTGCAGATTTGTTGCACACCGGCCATTCCTGTAACACGGTTCCCTATGGTGCCGCCTGTGTTGCCGCCCATGCGGCGGAGCGATTTGGGGATCGGGTCAATGTCCATTTGTTTAAACATGTGGCGGATTATTTATCCTTCCTTGAATCCGGCCCACCTGCACTGGCGGCCTTTTCCCACTATTTGTGGAATTCCTCCCTTTCCCTTGAAGTCGCCCGGCGGCTCAAGGAAAAATCCCCAGACACCATCGTGGTTTTCGGCGGTCCCAATTATCCCCTGGATAGGGAGGCCCAATTCCAATTCCTGAACGATAATCCCCAGGTTGATTTCCATGTGTTTCGGGAAGGGGAAATCGCCTTTGAGAAATTGTTTTCCGCCCTGTTGGAACACGGAATGGATGCCCATGGTCTTCGCGCCACAAAGGAGGAACTCCCGGGCTGTCATTATCTGTGGCGGGGGGAATTGATCCGGGGTACACTTCCCCCCCGGATTCAGGATTTTTCAGACATGGCCTCCCCCTATTTGACCGGCCTGTTAGACCCTTCCCTTGAAAAACAGCTGATCCCCCTCTTGCCCACGGCCAGGGGCTGTCCCTTTTCCTGCTCCTATTGCCAGGAGGGAAGTGCATATTTTAATCGGGTTCACCGCTATCCCCGGAAACGAATTGATGACGAACTGGACCATGTGGCCCCCCGGGCCCGGGTACCCAATTTGATCAGTGGCGATTCCAACCTGGGCATGTATCCCGAGGACGTTGATACCTGTCGCCGAATCCATGGGATTCAGAAAGAAAGGGGATGGCCGGAACATTTTGTGGGGATTGCGGGCAAGAACAATAAAGAGCGTGTCCTTTCCTGTGTTGAATTGGTGGCAGGCAGTTATGTGGGGGCGGCGGTTCAATCCACGGACCCCCATGTCCTCAAGGCGATTGGGAGGGAAAATGTCTCCGCCACAGAATTGGTGAACATGGCCGTCCAGGGAAAGAAATACCAGGGAACCACCTTTTCTGAGGTCATCCTGGGGCTTCCCGGGGATACGCCAAGGGCACATTTTAAATCCATTTGTGATTTGATGGATGCCGGCATTGATGTGGTCCGGTCCCATCAATTGATCTTCCTGCCCGGTGCCGCACTGGCCCGGAAAGCCAACCGGGAAAAGTATCGGATGGAGGGGCGGTTCCGGGTGGTGCCCCATACCCTGCAACCCTACCGCCTCTTCGGGGAAACCTTTTTCGCTCCGGAGATTGACGAGATCTGTGTTTCCAATGCCGGAATTCCATTTGAATCCTATCTGGAATGCCGGCTTTTTAATCTGGTGGTGGAGGTCTTTTATAACAATGGGGTTTTCCATGAACTCATTGCCCTCCTGGCCCGGTTTCACATCCGGGCATCTGATTTGATCCGCAGGATTTTTGACCATCTTTCCCAACCGGCCAATGCCCTGGAAGAGCTGTGCGGGAATTTTCTACGGGAAAGCCGGGAACTCTGGCCCAGTCGAAAATCACTGGTCCGATTTCTGGAGCTGGGGGAAAATCGACAAAAATTCATGGCCGGTGAAATGGGGAACAACGAACAAATGCAATATTCCGCCCAGGCGGTTTTTCGTCACATGGACCGTTGCCATGATATCGCCTTTGCCGTGGCCGGTGAACTGCTGGCGGCCGCTCCGGGGTGGGGCCGGGATCATGACGCCTATCTGGGGAATTTGAAGCGATACAGCATGGCCCGAAAGGTGGGGCTGTTGGCGGATGAGGACACCGGCGGGGTATCCTTTGATTTTGATTTTATAAAATTGGCGGCAAATGGCTTCCAGGGCGACCCCTTGGCGGCGGCCCTGGAGTCCCCCTCTCCTTTGGATTTTTATCACCATGGGGATCAGCGGGGTAAAATAGAATCCCTTTTGGCCCTCCATGGGGATTCCGATTATGGCCTGGGGAATATTCTGAGCAATACACGTCTGGCCGCCCTATATCGACATGTGGAGAAGGGGGGTGACCATGGCGGGAAATAATGCCCATGGGAAGGTTCGATTTTTGAATCTAAGTGTGATTGATCCGGTTGAGCGCAATGCCCTCATGGCTGCCATGGAACAGGTGCTCCGCCATGGGATGATGGTCAACGGCCCGGAACTCACCGCCTTTGAAGAAAAAATGGCCCGGTTTTGCCGGCGAAAATATGCCGTGGGGGTGGGCTCGGGTACCGATGCCCTGTATCTGGCATTGCGGGCCCTGGATATCGGTCCCGGGGATGAGGTGATTACCACCTGCCTCTCCTGGGTGGCCACGGCCAATGCCATTGCCCTCACCGGGGCAACCCCGGTTTTTGCCGACATTGGTCCGGATTTGAATGTGGATCCCGCAGACGTGGCCCGCTGCATTTCAGCCAAAACCCGGGCCATTGTGCCGGTGCATTATACCGGCCGCCTTTGCGACATGGCCGCCTTGGGGGAATTGGGGCGCAAACATGGTTTGCACATTGTGGAAGATGCGGCCCAGGCCTTTGGGGCGCGGCTGGGGGGGCGGGTGGCCGGTGAGTCGGGGATCCTGGCCTGTTTTAGCTTTAATCCCATGAAGGTCTATGGGGCCTGTGGGGAAGCCGGCATGGTTGTGACGGACAGTTCGGAGTTGCAATCCCGGTTGGAATCCCTGCGGTACAACGGCACGGTGAACAAGGAAACCTGTGTGGTTCCCGGGTTGAATTGTCGCATGGACACCCTCCAGGCGGCCCTGCTCTTGGCCCGTTTCCCCTACTACCAAAAATTGGTGGAAAGGCGGCGGAGCCTGGCGAGAATCTACGACGAACGGCTGGCCGGGGTGGTGGATATCCCCGGGGAATCCCCGGACGAATACCATGTCTATTACACCTATACCATACAGAGCCGGGAGCGGGACAAGCTCAAGGCCTTTTTGGAGGACCAGGGGATTGAGACCAAAATTCAGCATCCCCTCCTGCTTCCGGACCAACCGGCCCACCGCAATGCCCAACTCCCCCGCCTTCCACGGGCCCGGGACATTCATTCCCGAATCCTCTGCATTCCGATCCATGAAAAACTGGATACCGGCCATGTGGAATACATCGGAGAACAGATCCGTACCTTCCATGGGAGGGCAGGCCGTTGAGTACGGAATACATCCGGGATTCCGGACGGGCCCTGGTGGATGATGCCGCCCTGGATGTCCTTGCTGACCGTGCCCAAAGGGCGGCGTTGAAGCGGGCCCGGTACTGTTTGCATGGGGACCATGGGGAGGGGGTTCAGGAAATGGTCATTGCCCTGTGTCGGGAAAGTGAAATCCCGGTCCACCGCCATGGAAACAGGGATGAATCCTTCCATGTGATACGGGGGGCCATGCGGTTTGAGATTTTTGACGATGCCGGTGGTTTGGTGGAGGCCATTGAATTGGGCACCGTCGGGTCGGACCATGGCTTTTTTTTAAGGATCAACGGGGCATTGTGGCACCGGGTGGTCGCCCTGGGCGACCTGGTCATTTTCCATGAAACAACATCGGGGCCCTTTTCCCCGGACAATACCGAAATACATCCTGTGCTCCACCCAAATGGACGCCAATAACAAGGGGGGAATCATGAATCCGGACAAAGCAGTGTATGAAAAACTGGTTAGGGAGATGGGGCGGAAATATCCTCCCCTGACCCTCTCTTCTGAATATGCCTATTTTGCCCAGGAGGATATGCTTCGTTTTTTGATTCGACTGGCCCGGTATAAGTTCATTGCTCGCATGTTGAAGCCCGGCGATCGGGTCCTTGAAGTCGGGTGCGGGTCGGGACTGGGGGCGGTTTTCATGTCCCAGCATTGTGGGGAGGTAACCGGTCTGGATCTGAATTCCCATGAGATTGACGAGGCCCGGAAGATGAATCGTCGGGATAATGTCTCCTTTTACCCTGATGATTTTTTCAGCTGGCCCGGCCACAAAACCTATGATGTGGTCATTGCCCTGGATGTGATTGAGCATTTCGTGGAAACCCAGGGTCGGGAGTTGATCCAAAAAATGGGAAGCCATCTGGCTCCGGGGGGCATGTCCATTTTGGGGACCCCCAGCATTTACTCCTATCCCCACCAGGGGGCCCTGAGCCAGGCCGACCATGTGAAATGCTACGATCAGAAGGAATTGGTGGGGGTTTTGGATTATTTTTACCACCGAACCCTGCCCTTTTCCATGAACGATGAAATGGTTCACACCGGCCATGGGAAAATGGCCTGGTATTATTTTTTAATTTCCATGTATCCGCGGAAATGATGGAAGGGAGCGTTTAACCATGCACATGGAACCGCTGGGGGATGTGGAAACGCAATTGGCCGGGAATCAATCCCTGGGCTTGTTTTCCAGTCCGGCCTGGCTCGGGGCGTTGGCCGATAGCTTTCCCTATGATTTTTTTGTGATTCGCCACGGAGAAGGAGCCATTCCCCTGGCCCGGATCACGGATTTCATCGGTCCCCGCATCGTGTCTCTCCCCTTCTCCGATTACCTGGAAATCGGAAGCGACGCCCTGGATTGGGAAAAAATTTTTGTTGCCATCCGTGGTGGGGTGGGAGAGCTGCCCGTGAAATTTCGCTGGGCCGGTGATTTCACCCATTGCAAATTGGAGCGGGGAGTCCAGGGTCGGGTGGCCGCCCAGTATCACCGGGTGGCCATCCAGGATCAAAATTCCATGTTTCAGAATTTGGCGCCGGGATTTCGTCGCAATGTGAGGCAGGCCCTGGGACATGGTATTCGGATTCGTAGGAAGACCTCGGATTCGGCCGTGGACCGGTTCCACCACATGTTCACCGCCCATCGCAGGGCCAAATTCGGGGTGCTTTCCCCCCCCAAATCCTTCTTTATTCGGATAGCCCGGCGATTCTTTAAATCGGGAAATGGGTTTGTCCTGGAGGCCGTGGACGGGGAGCAGGTCACCGCGGCCGCCCTTGTCCTTCGCCACGGGGACGGTCTGTATTACAAATACGGGGCTTCCCTGGCCCAGGGGCTGTCCCGCAGGCCCAACAACCTGTTGTTCTGGGATTTGCTCTGCCGGGCCGGCCAATGGGATTGCCGCTATGTGGATCTGGGGATGAGCTGGCAGGGGCCGGATGATGCCGGACTGGTTCGGTTTAAGGAGGATCTGGGCGGTGTGTCCTCCCCCATATCCGTCCTTGCATCTTCTGATTTGGAAGCATCTTTGCGGGATCGGGAGGCCAGGTCGGTTTTAAGGGATTTAACACGGCTTTGGGTGGAGAGTGATGCCGGAATTCCCCACATCCAGAAGGCCGGGGATCGGATTTTTCAATATTTTACCTGAGGAAGGGGAGATGACTTCACAAAAAACAACCGCCAGGGTGGCCATTGTTACGGACTCCCGGGGGACACTTTTGGACCATGTCTTTGCCCATAGCACATTCCTGGAAAACCTGGGCCTGGTTGTTACGGATGGGGAATGCGGCGCCGTGGCCGTGGCCCGGAAGTACGGATTGCCCTGCCGGATCATTTCGGAACCGGACAATCTGTCCCTGTCGGACCGGATTGCCACCCGCTGCCGGGACGCGCAGATTGACTATATTTTCAGCATTTTTTCCCGCCTCTTCCGGGGGGAGCTGTTGCAGGCCTATGCCAATCGCATTGTAAACCTTCATCCCTCTTTGCTGCCGGCCTTTCCCGGCATGGGCAGTCTGGATAAATCCTTGGACTCGGGTGTCCGGTATCTGGGGGCCACGGTCCATGTGGTGGATGGGGGGGTGGATACCGGCCCCATTATTGCCCAAACCATTACCCATTGGGATGGAAGGGATCGGGCAAGGGCCATACATCGGTGTTTTCAGGCCCAGTGTCAATTGACCCTCCAGGCTCTGAATTATCTGGTCAATGGGCGGCTTCGATTTGTGGACGGCCGGGTGGATATCCTGGGGGCGGCGTTCGGACCCGGGGAATTTTCCCCCCTTTTGGATGACCCGGGGGCCCTTTCCCTGGATATCCCCTTTCCGGGCAGGGCGTGCCGGGATGGGGAAAAGGTTACGGATTCGGATCAAATGGATGGAAGGAGTAAAACATGTTGTTAAAGGAGCAAGTGACCCCGGAGAGCTTGAACCGGGAGTTGGGGCAGATTGTTAAACGCTTGGAGGTGGAGAAACTGGATGATGCTTCGATCTTTCCCCAATTCTTCCAGATTGAGAATACCCGGCGGTGTAACGCCCGTTGTCCCTTTTGTGCCCATGGAAAGTGGGACATGTCCGTTCCGGACATGCCGGATCGTCTCTTCGATAAAATTGTGGAGGAGTTCCAGGATTATAGGGAGTGGATTCGATTCGTGGATATCCAGCGGGCCGGAGAACCCCTTCTGGATCCGAAAATTGGAAGCCGTATTCGTCGGATGAAGGATATCGGGATTCGGTTTGTCACCCTTTCAACCAATGGATCCCTTTTGGATGAATCCATGGGGCGAACATTATTGGAAGCCGGTATTGATGAGGTCATGATTTCCATTGATTCCGTTGAAAAGCAGGAATATGAAACCCTGCGCAGGGGGCTGAATTTTGAACGGGTGGTCTCCAATATTAAAGGCTTTTTTGAACTGCGGGACCGGGAAAAGCCGGATACCATCATTCGGGTCCGCGGGGTGGCCTGTTTTGATGCCCTGCTTCCGGAAAACCAGCAGAAAATTGCCGATTTTGAGTCCCATTGGGCACCCCATAAAAGGCCCCAGGATCGCGTATACATGAAGCGGCTCCATACCTGGGGCAATGAACACCAATGGGATGAATGCAAGGATGGCTATGAAGGGGAACTGGATTACATGCCCTGCATTGTGCCCTGGTCCACCCTCCATGTGACCACCATGGGGCGGGTTCCCCTCTGCGGCCAGGATATGGATGCCAAGGCCGACATGGGGGATATCAATGTTCAGTCCATTGCCGAGGTGTGGCAGGCTCCTGCCTTTCAACGGGTTCGGGAACGGCATGCCGCCGGGCGGCGGAATGAAATTTCATTCTGTCGGAGCTGTCGATTGTACGATCCGGACTACAGCATTGAGCAGGGCTTTGCCAAGGGGTTTTTCAAAGAGGTGAAACCGGTGTCTCAACCGCCTTCGGGCAAGGGGGGAAATCCATGAAATCGGATACTTTGAATTTGCGAATGGAAGCCCGGGGGGAGGCATTGTGCCTTAGTTTCTCCGTGGGGGGGAAATCCCATTTCCATGAGAAAAAATATAAATTCCCGGAGCTGGGTCAGCACATGGGGGGCATGCTTTTGACATGGGTGTTGTCCAAGCTGAAACCCGTATTTTATCAGATGCCCCTGGGGCATATTACGGTTCAATGTTCCGAGGCGGATCAGAAAAAAATTGGGGGGCTCATTGAAAAATGCCTCCGGATTTTAAACGAGACAAATACCCGCATAAAGGATCTGCCCCAAGGGGGGGGAGAGGGGCGGGATGCCCATCGCATTCTCTTTTTCCATGTGGACGGGAACGATCGGTATCAGGCCCTGTGTAACCGCTTTAAATCATACCGTCCCGAATTGATTGCCGAGGCGGACTTCAGCACCGGTTTCAACCGGAAACTTCGGCAGTGGGAAGGGGCCAAGCTTCCCTACACCGTGGAGGAATTGATCGATTTCATCCATGGGGAATCCGTGGGTAAAATCGTCAGCATCAACCATTATCTTCTGGAAACCTATCTGGATAAAACAGGGGTTTATATCATGGCCCTATTCCATCACATGGGGGTGGAATACATTATTTTCGACAATGACAACTGGGATCTCAGCCCCGGGGGATATCTGTTTAAATCCTTTTTCAATTGGAATGATTTTCCCCGTTATTCAACGGGATTCGGCCATGATTATTGGGATCGGGCATTGGGAATGGACAATGTCCAATATGTTCCGGTTCCCCAGGAATATGCCGTTGAAAAGGAGCCGGCCCACCCCTTGAAAGAGGATTATGGGGTATTGATTCTTACCCATTCCCGTGTGGACAATGTCCGATCCATGATCAATCCCCTGCTTTTTATCCTGAGCTCCTTTGACCCGGATGATCTATTTACGGAGCCCCCCATCTGGTACTTTTCATTGAGGCACCTGATTCTAAGGGTTATGGAATTGGATGATTTCCAGCGGCTCTATTACAATGCCATGCTGCATCAATTTTTCTACAATATGATGCAGTTGCTCAAGTATGAAATCATTGAAAGCATTGATACCAAGCGAACTGTGGATATCTACGGCGACCAGGGATGGGAGCAGGTTTTTCCCGAGTACTATCGTAATCGATATCTGTCCGGTGAAGAAATTGACGGGATGTTGGCCGGGGGCAGTCATATCCATTTGTTAATCAATTGGTCCAAAACCTGGCTCGATGCCAGTGGACCGGTTTATGATGCCGTATCCAGGAATATCCCTTTTCTTAACTGCCCCGTCTCCGTCATAGGCCATGACTTTTCTTCCCTACGCCGGTTGGAGTATCGAAACGGCAGGGAATTGAACGCCAAAATCGACGAAGTCCAGGACATTTTCCAAACCGAAGAAATTCAAAACAATCTGTCCCGGCTTAAGCACATTTACACCGAAAGCATGGAGCGGGTTTCCCATGGGATTTTGTTTGAAAATTCATCTGGGATCACCCATTCGGAATACCTCCGCCAACGCGCCGCCCACAATGGGATACTGGATGAACAAATCGCCGGCTATATCCGGGAAAAGGAAGGGCTGCTCCGGGATTCTTTTAAGTACCTTTTCCTGGAATCCCTGCAATTGGATTTGACCCAGTCCCGATTTTTTAAACGGTCCTATATCCAGAACATATTGAAGGCGAAGGCATCCAATTGATGGGAATAAAGGGACGGCGAATTTTTGGGAGATTGATGCAATGAACATGGACAATAAAATTTCCCCGGATCAGTGGATTGGAGAACTGGGGCGGAAGCTGGCGGCAGTCCGTTGCCGTGTCCAGGATCAGGCAACTTCTTTTTCCGCTGCCGCGTCCGCCTGTGACGCCCTCTTTCTCCAGGTGCGGGAGTCCCGATCCCGGGTGTGGTGGATTGGAAACGGGGGAAGTGCCGCACTCTGTTCCCATCTGGCACAGGATATGAT
Source organism: Desulfobacterales bacterium (assembly GCA_022361135.1). Next base: position 10,971 of record JAKSBM010000139.1, read on the forward strand.
GAACAAGATGGGGCTTCGGTCACAATTCTGCGGAGATGCTGCCCTGATGACCTGCATGGCCAATGATTTCGGGTACGACCAGGTCTATAAACGGCCATTGGAGTGTCTGGGTGATGAAGGGGATATCCTGGTGGCCGTGTCCAGTTCCGGGGCATCGGAGAATATACTCCAGGGCGTTCGAACAGCCCGGAAAAAGGGAATGAATCTAATCACATTATCCGGTTTTGACGGGGAAAATCCACTCTGGTGCGAATCCAGCCGGATTGCCTTCCATGTGCCGTCCCGTTGGTACGGAATCGTTGAATTGGCACACGAAGCCATACTTCATTCCATCATTGAATGCCATTATTTGAACCGGAAAGGGGGAGGGGATGGGTAAACTTTGCGTCATCGGCAGCAATTCCTTTTCCGGGGCCTGGTTTGTGAAAGTTGCCCTGGAACAGGGATGGGAGGTCATGGGAATCAGTCGGTCCGCTGAGCCGGAGCCGCCTTTTCTTCCCTATGCCTGGGGGGAAAAAACTGGATTTCAGTTCAAGCAATGGGATCTCAACCATGATTTGGGGGCCATCGGGTCCGGGATCCGGGCGTTCCGTCCCAATGTGGTGGTGAATTTTGCCGCCCAGAGCATGGTGGGGCAGAGCTGGGAATATCCAGACCATTGGTATCGCACCAATGTCCTTTCCTCGGTGGGCCTCGTTGAAAAACTGGCCAGCTGTGATTTCCTGGAAAAATATATCCATGTTTCCACCCCCGAAGTCTATGGAAACTGTCGAGGGCAGGTCGTGGAAAATACCCAATATGCCCCGTCCACCCCCTATGCGGTTTCCCGGGCCGCCTTTGACATGCACCTTTCCGCCCTCCACCGGTCCAAGGGGTTCCCCGTGGTCTTCACCCGGGCGGCCAATGTGTTCGGGCCGGGGCAGCAGCTCTACCGAATTGTGCCCAAGGCCATGGTGAGTTTTTTAAAGGGGGAACGCTTGCCCCTCCATGGCGGAGGTCGGTCGGTCCGCTCCTTTATTCACATTGAGGATGTCTGCAAGGCCACCCTTGGGATCATTGGGCGGGGAGAACCCGGGCAGATCTTTCACATTTCCACCCGGGAGATGATTTCCATCCATGATCTGGTGGTGCAGATTGCGGATCTGGTGGGCGTTTCCTTTGAAGACCATGTGGAAATCACCCGGGATCGGTTGGGAAAGGATGATGCCTACCTGCTGGACAGCAGTGCATTGCGCCGGCTGGGCTGGGAGGAGTCCGTTTCATTGACCCGGGGACTGGGGCAGACCCTGGACTGGGTGAAACACCATTTTAAAACCTTGAAGACGCTGCCCATGGAATATGTCCATAAACCCTGACGGGAGTATAAAATGAAAGACAGACATGTGTTGGTACTGGGGGGGTGCGGTTATATCGGTTCGGTTCTGGTGCCCGCGCTTTTGGATGCGGGATGCCGGGTCACCGTATTTGATATCCAATGGTTTGGTTCCCACCTGCCGCCCCATGGACAGCTGGATGTGGTTCAAGGGGATATCCGTGATGCGGCCGCCCTTCCCATGGACGGAGTGGATGTGGTGATTCATCTGGCCAATGTGGCCAACGATCCCTGTGGGGAACTCAATGCCAAGCTGGTCTGGGAGGTCAATGTTCTGGCCGCCATGCAGGTGGTGGAAAGGGCCCTTGCATCGGGGGTGGAGCAATTTATCTATGCCAGTTCCGGCAGTGTTTACGGGGTGAAGGAAGAGGCACAGGTCACCGAGGAGCTCTCCCTGGTGCCCATTTCCGATTACAATAAAACCAAGATGATTGCCGAACGGGTCCTGCTCAGCTACCAGGATCAGATCCGTCTGCAAATTGTTCGGCCGGCCACGGTCTGCGGATTTTCCCCCCGGACCCGGCTGGATGTCTCTGTCAATATGCTCACCCTCCAGGCCCTGACCCGGGGATTGATCACCGTATTCGGGGGGCAGCAGACCCGGCCCAATATCCATATCCGGGATATCGTGGGGGTCCTTCTCCATTTCATGGGGCCGGGGCGGGACCACATCGGCATATTCAATGCGGGATTTGAAAATATTTCCATCCTGGACATGGCCCGGGAAATCACAACCCGGGTGGCGGCGGAAATCAAGGTGACGGCCTCCAATGATCCCCGGTCCTATCGTTTGAATTCCGACAAGTTGCTGGCCACGGGGTTCCGGCCAGGGTTCGGCGTGGGGACGGCCATGGATGAACTCATTGGGGCATATGGAGCCGGCATTTTGAAGGACCGGGAAAACAATTACAACATCAAAACCATGAAGCAGCTCATGGAACAGGGTCGCCTGTAAGGAGTATGCCGATGATTTCCCTTATGGAAAAGCGGGCCGCGGAATTGCGGGGCACCCTTTTGGAGATGTCCCACCGGGTCAGGGCGGCCCATCTGGGATCGGCCCTCTCCTGTGTGGATCTCCTCATTGCCCTCTATTTCCATGCCATGGACAAGGACGATCGGTTCATCCTCAGCAAGGGGCACGGGGTGGCCGCCCTTTACGGGACATTGGCACAAAAGGGGATGATGGATCCGGAGGACCTTTTCACCTTCACCCAACCCGGCAGTGCCCTGGAGGAGCACCCGGGGCCGGGAACCCTGCCCGGGATTGAGGCGGCCACGGGCTCCCTGGGCCACGGCCTTTCCCTGGGGGCGGGCATGGCTTTGTCCCGGCGCTTGAAAGAAGAGACGGGCCGATGCTTTGTCCTCATGGGGGATGGGGAATGCAACGAGGGCTCGGTCTGGGAGGCGGCCATGTTTGCCGGCGGTCAGAAGCTGGATCGGCTCTGTGCCATTGTGGATTTCAATAAATGGCAGGCCACGGGGCGGAGTTGCGACACCATGGCATTGGAACCCCTGGCCGCAAAGTTCCAGGCCTTTGGCTGGGAGAGCCGGGAGGTGGACGGCCACAACATGGAGGCCCTGGCCTCCACTTTGGATCAATTGCCCTTTGGTGACGGTAAGCCCCTGGCCCTCATCGCCCACACCGTTAAGGGAAAGGGAGTTTCCTTCATGGAGGACGACAACAATTGGCATTACCGCATCCCCACCCGGGAAGAGGTGTTGGCAGGTAAAAGGGAGTTGGGCCTTGGGCAATGAGAGGGACATGGATAGGGGTCTGATCCGCCGTCTGCTTTCCCAATTCCAGCCCGGGATGGCCCGGGACAATTCCGGGGTTTCCTGGGCCCTGGTCAGGGGCGGGCGGAATAACCGGGTGTTTAAAGTGGCCGTGGCGGATGGCTTTTTCTGCCTGAAGTGTTTCCATGGATCCGGCCGGGGGGCGAGGTCACGCTTGGATGCCGAGGTGGACTTCCTCACCCATGCCCGGGAGAGCGGCCTGGGGACCGTCCCCCAACCTTTGGCCGTGGACCGAAAGGCCAGTGCCCTGCTGATGACATGGTTGGATGGGCAGCCCTGGCTGGATGGCCATGATTGGGATTGGGCCATGGACCACTGCCTTGAATTCCTGGTTCAATTGAACCGGCGGCGGACAGCTCGGATGAATCCGGCTGCCGATGCCTGCCTTTGCCCGGCAGATCACCTGGCCGATGGGGGAAATCGGCTCAGGCGATTGGCTGATTTGGACTGCAGGGATGATCTGGACCATGGTGCCCGGACCCTTATCCGGGACGAGCTGCTGCCCCGGTGGGAGGCAATGGCTGAGAAAACCGGCCGGGAGTTTAAGGACCGGGGATGGGACCTGCATCGGCCCCTGCCAAGGGGCCAACGCATCATTTCCCCATCGGATTTTGGCTTCCACAATGTCTGTGTCCGGGAGGCGGGGTTGGGATTTTTTGATTTTGAATATTCGGGCTGGGACGATCCGGTGAAGCTCATCTGTGATTTTTTTTCCCAACCCGACCATCCCCCGCCCATGGATTACTTGTCTGCCTTTGTCCGGGGACTGGGGGAAGGGATCCATGGACTGGATTCAAATGAATTGGAATGGACGGTTCGGCGGTTCCTTCCCCTGTATCAGATAAAATGGACCTGTATCATCCTCAACGAGTTCCTGGGTGAAAAGGCTGAGCAGAGACGCTTTGCCCTGGGGCGGAAGGATCAACGGGCCCCACAACTTGAAAAGGCCAGAGCCCATGCACATCGGCATCGATTTTGACAATACATTGATTTGCTATGACGGGGTTTTCAAGTCCGTGGGGCTGGATCTCGGCCTGGTGCCGGAATCCCTGGGAACGGGAAAACAGGATGTGAGGGCATACCTGCGGGGCCGGGACCGGGAGGAGGAATGGACTCGACTCCAGGGCATTGTTTACGGCACGGCCCTGGAGCGGGCATGCCTCTACCCCGGGGTCATGGAATTCCTGGACTATTGCCGGGGCCGCGGGATTTCCTGTTCCATCATCAGCCACAAGACCCGTTATCCCTATGTGGGGGAGCCCTACGACCTGCGGGCGGCGGCCCGGAACTGGCTGGAAAACCGGGCCATTGATCTTCCCCTATTTTTTGAGGACAGCCAGGATGAAAAACAGATCCGGATCCGATCCCTGGGCTGCACCCATTTCATTGACGATCTGCCAGAATTCCTGGCCCTGGGCGGGTTTTCCAGAACTGTGAATACCATCCTCTTTGATCCCCGGGATGCGTTGGGGAGCGTTGCCGGCCATTGG
>JAKSBM010000121.1 GCA_022361135.1 Desulfobacterales bacterium
AGGGGAATCCGGGGAGGGTGCGGTTGCCCCCCCTGACCTGTATCCTGTCCACGTATCTGATCGGGCATATGGTCCGTGCCGGTCCCCCGGGGGGCTTCAATGATAAAGTGGTGATAAAAAGAGGCCACCCCATGGACTTCGGCCATGGACATCCCCATGATCTGTGCCAGGGCAGCCATGTGGTCCCGGGATACCCTCCCCCAGCCATCCTGGATGCCATGGAGGTATTCCACCAACAGGGACCGCTCCCTGGGCATGTCGCCCAGAACGGCCTCCACTTCCCCCAGTGCGGCATCGGACGGACGACGCCCCTTTGGAAACTTTCGCGGTTGTTCCATATCAACCCTCAATAGACGATGTTTTAAAAATCAATTGGATGGAATGACGAAATTCCTGCGATTTGATCTATCACAGCCTAGTGGGAAAAGCTGATTTTTGTCAAGCAGGGCATTGAAATGCCCTGCCCGAACACTTCCGAAGTGAAAACCCACATGCCAACGAATGGCCTGAATAAATTAACCGAACAAGAAGAGAAAAATACAATCAGGCCCAATCAAAGGGATCATTCAGTTGAAAAATCTCTCCGGGGTGGATGGGCAAATCGTGGAAAACCCCGGCCAGGCAGACCCGGTTTCCCACCCGGTTGCTGGAAATACGGAATTCAAACTCGGGGAGTTTGGCGTAAAAGTTACGAAAGACATCGCAATCGGTTTCCAGCCAGACAGGGCATTCGTCCTTGAGGTGGAAAAGGTGAACCGCATGGTAAATCATGAGGTAGAAGCAGGCAGCGGAGAGGTATTTGGATGCGGCCCGCCGGAAAAGCTCGGGGTAAAACTTTGAAACATAGATCCCCTTGTGCCAGGCATCCCAGGAGAGAATCAGATTCTGGGAAATCTGGGCATCCTGCTTCCGGGAATTGAGGAAATACTCCACGCAGGAGGCGTCGCGGAAGTAGGAGAGATAATATCGCTGCTCCAATTCGGGGATATGGGTGGATAAAAATTGAATGTCCACAGACATGGAACACACCTTCCTTTCGTAAGGACCGGCAATTGTCTGCAAAGGAACGGCAGAGACGTTGTCTGCTCTTACACTTGATATTCGGCCCCGGGAGCCAGGACCCTATCTAAGCTATACGCCCATTGGGCGCCCTTGGCAAGGTGGGAATCCAATTGGAAAAAGGCGAAGCCCAATGGATAAAAGGGTTCCGGGCCGTCGGTCACAACAGCCCGGAACCCCGTTGCCTGCCCCGGTTACTTCTTCAACCGAGCCAGGAGTTCGGCCATGTGGATGACTTCCATTCCATCTTCCCGCTTGTCCATGCCCCCGCGGATTTGGAGGATGCAGCCCGGACAATCGGTGACCAGGACATCGGCTCTGGTCTCCTGGGCATTGTCCAGCTTCCGCTCCAAAAGCTTGCTGGAGATTTCAGGAAAATCCACGGAAAAGGAGCCGCCAAAACCGCAGCAGACATCCTCATCCTTTGACGGGGCATAATCCACCCCGGAAATTTCCAAAAGATCCCGGGGCGGTTCTGTGACGCCCAGTCCCCGGCAGAGGTGGCAGGGACTGTGGTAGGTCACCCGGGTATCATCCGGGGTAAACTCCGTGGGTTCCACCTTGAGGACCTGGGTCAGAAAGGAGGAAAAATCAATGATCTTATCGCTGAGTTCCCGGACCGGCTCGGGCACCTCGAACTTTTCGGTCATGAGCTTGGGGTAATTCTCCTTGAGGTGGGAACCACAGGAGGCGCAGAGGACCAGGATATAATCATAATCCTGGGCCGCCATGGCCTTGATGTTCTGCCGTGCCACTTCCTGGGCCGTGGCATTTTCCCCCATCATCATGGCGGGCAGACCGCAGCAGGTCTGATCCATGGGGAAATCCACCTGGACATGGTGGTTTTCCAAGACCTCGACCATGGCACGGGCCTGTTCCGGGTAAACAAAATCCACCACACAGCCACCAAAGAAGGCCACCTTGTATTTGGGGGCGCTCACCCGGGGTTGGATCTCCTTCCATTGATCCCGCAAAGGCTGGGGAGCCAGGGCGGGCAGGCTTCGGAAATCATGTTCCCTGCCCAGGATGGAAGGCAGATGGCGGATGTATCCGTTTTTGGCCACGGGCTTCTGCCCCTTGGAGGCCGCCCGCAGAAGGAAGTGAAAAAGCCGCCGATTTTTCATGGCCATGGAAAGCAGATGATTTTTGGCCGGTTTCCCCCCGTCCTCTTCCATGACCCGTTTGGCCACCTGCTTGATGAGGTGGGGCAGATCAATCTTGCCCGGGCAGACCGAGGCGCAGGACTGGCAGTTGAGGCAATTCTTCACAATGGCCCGGGCATTGTCCCGGCCATGGTAAAAGAGGGTGAGGATGAGGCCGATGGCACCGATGTAAACATGGCCGTGGACGTGGCCGCCCACCATGCGGTAGACCGGGCAGACATTGGCGCAGGCCCCGCAGCGAACGCAACGCAGGGCTTCGGAAAAAAGGGGATCCTTGGCCAGGGCCAGCCGTCCGTTGTCCAGGAACACAATGTGCATTTCCTTTTTCCCCTCCGGCCCTACGGCGCAGGCATTGGCCCCCTTGACCCAGGTGACATAGGAAGTGATGGCCTGGCCCGTGGCGTTCCGGGGCAAAACCTTGAGAATATTCAAGGCGGTTTTCAAGTCGGGCAAAAGCTTATCCACCCCCAGCAAGGCCACA
>JAKSBM010000164.1 GCA_022361135.1 Desulfobacterales bacterium
ATGTAGTTGGCAATGGCCAGGCCCACGGCGGTGTCGGTCCCCGGAAGGATGGCCACCCATTCCGTGGCCTTGCCCCCGGCAAAGTTGCCCATGGGATCAAAGACCACTTCCTTGATGCCGCGGCGGACGGCGTCGGCCCGCAATCTGGCATTGGTCATGGCAGAGTGTCCGGAGCCGGTGCCCTTGGAGGAGCCCCATTTCAAAACGTATTTGGTGTAGCGCCAGTCCGGGGCAATGGACCAGGCGCCGTGGATGAGGCCGCCCAGCATGTGACAGGCATTGCCGCAATGCAGACTGCCGCCACCGATGATGAAATTCCCGTTGTTCTTCACGCCAAATGCCTGGGCGTAGAAATAGGGATGGTTGTGGGGCCCGTCCGAGGCCCGCATGGTCTGGTTGGTGAAAAGGATCTTATTGGGATCGTCTTCCATGATCTTTTTCATCTTGGTGGAGATGATATCCAGGGCCTCGTCCCACTCGATTTCCTTCCACTTGGGATCCACACCGATCCCCTTTTCCGGATTGGTACGCAGCAGGGGCTTTTTGATCCGGTTGGGGTCATGGTAATCCATGAGCCCGGCCGTACCCTTACCGCAGAGGCCGGACCCGTCCCCGCCCATGGTGCTGTCCTTGATGCCTTCGATTTTCACGGGCACCCCGTTCACCACCCGGACCTTGGCGCCGCAACCGCAATAACAGACGCCACAGGTGGTGTTTACCCACTTATCTTCGTATATTTCTTCGGTCTTGTAAGTCATCCTATTCCCCCTGTTTAGTCAATGTAGTAGACCGCCGGTTCCGTGCCGAATTCAGGACGAAGCGGCTTGCCCTTTTTCTCCATGATGAGCCGGTTGATCTCGGAATCGGGATCGTCCAGATCGCCAAAGACCCGGGCATTCACCGGACAAATATTCACGCAGGCCGGACTGGCTTCTTCGTCCTGCCCGGGTACGGCCCCCCGTTGGGTGCCGTCCTCGATGCGTTCGGTGCAGAAATTACACTTCATCACCGTGCCCAGTTTAAAGGGGTAGATTTTCTCTCCAAGGATTTCCATTTCCGTTTTGCCCTGGCCGGGGAAATACTCCCGGGACTGGACTTCGTCGTCGTAGTAGGTCCGCTGCTGGTAGGGACAGGAAACCATACAGGCCCGGCATCCCACACATTGGGTGTCGTCCACGGCCACAATGCCGTCGGGCCGGATAAAGGTGGCGCCGGTGGGACAAGCTTCCACACAGGCCGCCTCGGAGCAATGATTACATAAAATCGGATAAATCAATTTGCTGGACGAGGGAAACTTACCGGTTTCCCCAATGAGAATTCGATTCCAGAAAACGCCGGGGGGGAGAAAATGCTCCTCCTTGCAGGCGATGGTACACCCCCAGCAGGCAATACATCGTTTAACGTCGATGACCATTCCCCATCTTGGCATATCGCAACTCCTTGTCTCTAAAAGATTGTTAACCCGTTGTTCCCTCTTGCGCGCTGTTTCTATTGATTCCGGCGGGCCGGTTTAAACCGGGGAGACCACCACTTCCTCATAGCCCCGACGGGCGCAGATTCGATTGGCCTCCAATTTTTTCCCTGAAAAATAATCCCCCAGGGCCTCCTGCACCGGCTCAATTCCCAATAGGCCGGACATCCTGGCAAAGGCTCCGGCCATGACCGTATTGGGGATGGGCAGACCGATTTCATCCATGGCAATGGCGTTGGCATCCACCACGGCCAGGGTCTTTAAATTGTCATGGGCCACACCCTCACCGCCCTTTTCATCGTTGAGGAGCATCATCCCCTGGGGGGCCAATCCCTGGAATACGGCCGGGGCCGTCCGTTGGGACGGATCCAGCACCACCAGGATATCGGGCTCGTAGATCTGGGTTTTTTCCCGGATGGGAGAATCGGAGAATCGACCAAAGGCCGTCACCGGAGCCCCCCGACGCTCGAAACCGAACATGGGAAATCCAGCCCCATACTGGCCGGTGCGGGCAAAGGCATTGGCCAGGATCTTGGACGTGGTCACAACCCCCTGCCCTCCCCTGCCGTGGAATCTGACTTCATTCATTTTGCCTCCTTATTTAAACCGGGTCCCAAGGGCACCCGTTATCTGTTAAATCCCGAAGGATGCCCCTTCCGGCCCCTCGGGGAGCCGGCATTCTGCGTCCAGAACCGACAAGCCGCCCAGCATGCAATATTCATAGTCCACATCTTCCTGGAGGATATCGATGTCCTCGGGATCCAGGTGGGCAAACTTTTTCATGAGCTGGGTATATTCGGAAACCGGTTTGGGCTTTTTCACGGTCTGGGTCATGCGGATCTTGCCGTTCTCCGCCTCCCACAGGGGAAAGTAATTGGTCTTCACCGCCCGGCGGCAGATCTCAATGGTATTTTCCGGAGCCGCACCCCAGCCCGTGGGACAGGGGGCAAAAACATGGAGAAAACAAAACCCGTTTTCCTTGGCCGCCTTGGCCTTGAGCAGCTTTTCCGCCAGATCCTTCATATTGCTCAGGGTGGCGGTGGCGGCGTAGGGAATCTTATGCAGGGCCATCTTCAGGGCCAGGTTCATGCGGCGCAGATTCTTGCCCTTGGAGGCACTGCCGAAGGGGGTGGTGGTGGTGCTGGCCCCATAGGGGGTGGTGCCGCTCTTCTGGATCCCCGTGTTCATATACCCTTCGTTGTCGTAGCAGATATAAATAAAGGGTTCATTGCGTTCCGCCGCACCGGATAGGTTGCCGAAGCCGATGTCGGCGGCGGTGCCGTCCCCATTGAAACAGACCACGGTGTTGTCGATGCCGGCCTTGCGGTAATACCTCACCAGCCCCGTGGCATTGGCCGCCGCACCGGTCATGAGGGTCCCGAAATAGGAAAGGCTGTGCCAGGAGGCATTGTTCTGCCCCAAAAGCACCGGGGCGGAACAGGATGGGGTGCCGGTGATGACGATATCATTCCCCAGGACCTGGGGGATGAAACGCAACAAAAGCTCCAGGCCGCACCCCGGGCAAAAGGCCACCCCCTTGGAAAAGGGGTCTTCATGTTTCAGATAATCCAATACCGGACTGAGTTTTCCTTTTTTGGCCATCTTATTGCCCTCCATTTTCAATGTAATCCCCACCCTCATTGGCCGGGGGATAGGAAACCCAGGTGACCTCGGGGACGGATTTACCCTGGGCCAGATCCTTCACCGTGTTGATCATGGATTCCACATTGGCCGTGGTGATGTCGGTGTTGGCAATGCCGTCGATGAAACTGACCAGGGCCGTGCCGCCCAGACGGCTTTCAAAGGCCTTGAGCTCGGTGTAAATGGGACCGCCCTTGAAACCAAATGCCAGGCTTCGGTCCACCACCCCCACGGCCCGGCGACCGGAAAGGGCTTCCACCAGGGCTTCGGCCGGGAAGGGCCGATACATCCGGATTTTCACCAGGCCAACGGCCAGCCCGGTATCCCGCATTTTATCCACCACGGCCTTGATGGTGCCGCACATGGAACCGGAGCCCACCAGGACGATTTCCGCATCCTCCATGCGATAGAGTTCCAATTGGCCCCCGTAGCTGCGGCCGAACCGGTCGCCGAAGAGTTGGTCCACCTGGTCAAACTTGGCCTTGGCCCGCTCCATGGCGGCCACATGTTTATGGCGCAGTTCCAGATATCCTTCCAAAATGCCGTGGGATCCCACCCCCAGCTTTTCACCCGGTTTCAGGGTGGTCCGGGGGGGCTGATCCTTCAAAGGCGCCAGAAATTCATCCGCCGCTTCCGGGCTGGGCACGTCCACCACCTCGGAAAGATAGGAGAGATAAAAGCCGTCATAGTGAACCATGACCGGCAATTGGATATCGTAATCCTCGGCCAGGCGATAGGATTGGAGAACCAGGTCCAAAACCTCCTGGCAATCCTCGGCCACCAGGAAAATCCAGCCCGAATCCCGGGTGGAAATCATGTCCTGTTGCCCCGAGGAAACCGCGATGATCCCTGGAGTTTCCCGGTTCACATTGACCATGACCACAGGGGCCCTGGCCCCAGCCACGGCCAAAACGGCATCGTACATGAAAACCAGGCCCCATGAAGAGGAGGCCGTGAAGACCCGTCCACCGGCCAGGGAGGCGGCCATCACTGAATTCATGGCCGAATTTTCCCCCTCCACGGTGATGAGTTCGCAATCCATTTCACCCGAGGCGTGGAAGGCGGATATCTTTTCAATGACCTCGGTCTGGGGGGTAATGGGATAGGCAGCCACCACATCGGGCCGGGCCAGTTTGGCCCCGATGGCCGCCGCGGCATTCCCCGTAATCACCTCAATTCCCTGTTTTTTTCTTTCCTGGACAATTGTCATGACCGAAATTCCCCCTCCGCCACCATGGTGATGGCCCCTTTGGGACACTCTTTGGCACAAATGCCGCAGCCCTTACAAAATCCCAGGTCCGGCTCAAAGTGACTCTGCCCCTGCATTTCCATCACCTGGATGGGGCAATACACGGCGCAGAATCCGCAAAAAATACAATTGTCGGAATCCACCACCGGACGCCGGGTTCGCCAATCCCCCGTGTCTGTGCACATGAGCGGATCATTGGCATCCGACCATGGCCCTTCGTGTTTGAAATATTGATCCATTGACCCTCCCCTCGCGAATAGATTACTCCCATATTGCGCTGCAAAATAGACAATTCAACGCTTAATTGTATCTATTAAACAGCTACTAAATAGCGATTGGGCAATTGCATTGTCAAGCAAAAAAAGGAGAAATAAACGAAGTCAGCTGGATGTGAATTGCTAATATAAAGGTATTGCAAGGAAATCTATAATTAATGGTGGCTTAAATTAATTGACATATCAACCATTACCCCATGGCTTTCCTTCTCCATTTACTCATTCTTCCGGCCATGGGGAGTTCTCGATAATATGTTCCAAAACCATGGGAATTTTCCCCTGTCGTTCATCGGGGAAGAAGCCTTGAAAATCAACGCTCTCGGGCGATTCGCCTTGACAGTCAGGGAAGGAAGGCATACAAAGGAATCCTCGTAACCAAAACCCGAAATCAATGGTGAACAGCACCATGCAACAGATCTGCCTGGCATGTACGGATGATGGGAATTCCATCGCTCAATTGCGAATCGAAGAATTCAATCGGTCTTCGGACTTTAAACTCCTAAAACCCCAATTACTGGAATGGGGTAAAATGGATGAACAACACGAAGTGGTGGTGGTATGGGACAAGGGCCATGGACCGGCGGCCACCATGCGATTCGTCCGGGTGGACGATGAATACCAGGCCAGCCAGGTGATTGAAGCGGACCTCCCTCCGGGAATTGCCTTTCCCGCCGTGGTCTTCAATGCCGCCGCCACCCGTAAATCCCACCGGGGCCGGGGAATCAATCAGCTCCTCCGTTACCACGGCATCCTTGCCGCCCTGGAGCAGGGGATCCAATCCCTCCTCAGCCCGGTATATCAAAGCGCACCCCGGTATGAATTCCTCCAGGAGTTGGGATATGTCTGCCACGAAATGACCCACACCTGGCAGACCAAGCTGGCCCCCCGCAGCCCCCGCATGCTCTGCGTCCTGGACCGGGCCGATTTCCTACCGGCCCTGGCCCGTTTGGAAAGCAGCAGCCGTGACCTCATAAACCAGGTTCCCTGGACCGGCCCTTCCCTCACCCTGGAAGCCCCCGTCCCGGAACCGGCCCCTACGGCCTGATGTCAAAGGGGCTCCCTTTTTAGCCTCCCCAAGAACAGCTACACCCCAATAGTCACAACCCAGGCCCTTTCCAGAGCAAATTTCCGGGGGATAGCCGGTGATGAAACATCCCCCGGCGGAGACCCAGCCCGCCGGGTAACATCCTATTTTTCGGATTCAATATTCTTATAAATTTCATCGGCCGCCCCCAGGATATCAATGGAGGGGTTATAGCCCACCTGGGTGGCCGCTTCGATATTCAGACTAAATGAAAATTCCTTCCCCACATCCATGGGCAGCTTGCCCGGATCCGCTCCCTTGAGAATTCGCACCGCATAATCGGCACATTGGGCACCGAATTTTTTCTTGTGACGGCCGATGCCGATGACCAGCCCCTTTTTGATATAAATGGGTTCCCCGGCACTGGGCACGCTGTACTTCCGAAAGCAGTCATGGAAAAGGTCAAAGTTCTTTAAAAAGGTATTGGAAATCTGAACATAGAACACATCCACCTGGGGCACCACGGCATTGAGGGCCTGGGCAATGTTTTTTCGGATAACTTCCCTGGGGTATTTTTTGTTATGTTCATCCCTCAGGGCAAATCCCTGGCTGATGAATTCAAACCCTTCCTTTTTCCCCAATTCCCCCACCTTCTGGACCACGGCCTCGTGGCTGGGAGATCCCTTGAGGTAAATCAGACCGATGCGCTTGAAATCCATGAGTTCGTGGAGGAGATTCACCCCTATGGCCACGTAATTCCGGGTTTCAACCCCGGTATAATTGGCCCCGGACCCCTTCCACTGGGTGACCACGCCGGAGGTTTCAGGCGCCCCCAGGTCCGTGAACACAATGGGAATATCCCGGATCTGCTTCACCACCTTTTTGGTGGAGCGGGTACCGATGGAAAAAATCAAATCCACATCTTCCCGGGTCTTCAAATTTTCAATGAACCGGTCCAGGGCATCCAGATCACTCTGGGCATTGTAATTTTCCACAACAATGGACCGGGCCAGCTTGGATCCGTCCAGGCCGGACTGGAACCCCGACAAGGACAGGGTATAGGGCAGAAAAGTCTGGTGCTGGAGGGTCACAATCCGATAGTTCTCCCGGGCCAGGCCAATGCCCGGGGTAAGGAGTGAGATAAACAGAATGGAGATTAAAATTTTAGCGCGCATGGTGTCTGTTTCCGTTTAATGGTCAGGTTAAGGGGTTTTGGATCTAAAAAAACAGGAAAAAATCACATTGCCCAGGATGCAAAGGGCCCCGCCCATGACAATGGCATGGCCAATGTCGGCCCGGGCGGCAAAATATCCGTAAAATACCGGTCCCAGACTGGAACCGATGCGTTCAAATGAAGAATAGACCGACAGGGTGGTCCGACTTCCGATTTCCTTGGCGGTGCGGGTGTGCATCAACAGGCTGGACTGGGCCGGAAATGTCACGGAGTTGGAAATGCCCAGGACCAGCAGGGAAAAAATCACATAGGCGGCTTTCAGGGTGGGAGAGGCTTCCCCCAGAAAATAAAATCCCATGAAGACCAGACCCACCAGGACATTGGAGCCCACCACGGAGAACTTACTCTGGCGAATCTGCTTCAACCGCTTATTCAGGTAACCGGCAAAGAGAACCGAAGGCAGGCTGTAAAACATCATGATCCGGCCGATGTCGGCATAGAGGAAATCCGCCTTGAGGAAAATGGGCAGGGAAAAATAAAAGAACCCAATGAAGGTGATCCGGGTGAAAATCCCATGGATGAAGATGCAAACCAGATTCACGTCCCGGGAACCGGCCTTGAAAAACAGGCCCAGTCCCCCGCCCTTTTCCGGGGCCTTGTCCGTTGAAAGGCTCACCTTGTCGTCCCGGATCATGTAATCAAAGGCATAAATCACCAGGACAATGGCCGCCGATGCAAAAAAGACAAAGCGATAGGAGAAATATTCCACCAGGACCGACCCGATGATCACCGAGCAGAATAATCCCCCGGAAAAGGCAGCGGTGAAACCGGCCAGGTGGAGGGAACGATTTTCCACCGAGGCATGCTCCACAATGAATTGCTTGCAATAAATGACGATGAAGGCGAATCCCACGGCCGTCAGCATGCGACCTGCAATGAGCTGGACAATGTCCTGGGAAAGGCCCCCGCAGATCAAGCCCAGGGTGGTGCACATGGCCCCCAGGCCAATGGCATGGTCCATGTTCACCCAACGCTTAAAGAGATCCGACCCCATGAAAAGCATGAAGGCAAACACCGTCATCATGTAACAGGTAATGGGCAGCCCCATGAGGATTTCATGGGAAAAAAAGCCGGTCAAAAAGGTGGGTTTCTCCAATAATTCCCTGGAAAACAGGGGGAGGAAACTGGCCTGGAGATTGGCACCCAGGAAAAAGAGGAAAACAATGGGGCGAATCTGGGAGGGATCCACCATGCGGCGGATCTTCCCCCCCCGGTCCGGCATCAATGAAGCGGCCTGTTGATCCACAGCAGCCACCAGGGCTCCACGGCCATGGAAAACCCGGAAATAAATCTCCATTTTCAGCTGGTTCAAATGGGCCCGGAGACGACTGACCTCCCCCCGCCGGTGCTGGATGGCCTGCCCCAGGCGGGTGATAAAGGGGGTAAATTCCACGGGCATGCGCATGGGCGGCACCGGGGTCAAATCCCGGACCATGGCATTGATGTTTTCCTTGGACTGCTTCAGGGGGATAACCATGAGCCGGGAGCCAAAGAATCGAATCACTTCATAGGTGATAATAAGACCGGCCATGACAATGGTGAGCAGATCAAAGAGCAGGGTGTAGGTCCGTTTTCCCAGGGCGTCCCCCAGCCCCAGGCGGATTTCCCCCACCTGCCGGTCCTGGGAAAGGATGGGAATCCGGATATCCTGGACCGCATCCATGGCCCGGTGGGCGGAAAAAAGGACCACGGAGCCCGAGGCCACATGGATGTGGGACAGCTCGGGGGCCGTTTCCAAAACCGAGGAAAGAAAGGTATCCATACCCCCGATGCTGCCCAGGGGCAGGCCCAGGTCCAGGGCAAATTCCACTTCCTTTTTAATGATCTGCCCCAACTCCTCCATCTGTTCCAGATTCTGGCGCTGGTATTCGGAACGGAACATGGCGGCATTGGAAACCATGTAAAACAATTGGGTCAATCCCACAAAAATCAAAACAATAATCAACAATCGTCGGGTGTGCATGGCAGCCATCCAGCCTTTAATGGGTATTCAACCGGCGGAGAAGCCGGGCTTGCAATTTTTTCTGTTGCTCCGGGCCATGGGGATAAAGATCCGCCCGGTCCAGCCATTGCCCGGACCGGATGGCCATAAGGCGCCGGTCCACATCCGCCAGGGGAGAAAGGACCACCCCCTTGCGACTCAATCCATCAACATCCCCCGAGGCCAGCCCCTGTTCCAGACTTTGGACAAACCGCTCGTGGGGGACCTGGATATACCGGGTGAGGAAAAAATAAAGCAGGGGCAGGGAAATCCCCAGGATGACGAGGAAAAAGAGGATGGACTTCTGCACCAGGCTGAGCAACCGGTCCCGGACGGCCTGGTGGGAAATCACCAGGATCATCTGCCCCTTCACCCCGTGGCGGTCGGAAAGGAGAAACCCCATCTCCTCCACCCCGGTTTCAGCCCGGCGATTGGGCCGCAGGGAATAAACGGTCTGTCCGGCGGGATTCCTCACGTGGAGATTTTCCAGATCTTCGTTGATCAAGCCGGAAAGGAGACGGTCGTATTTCAATTGATCCAGGGGCTTGCCAAATACCAGGGAGATATTGAGTTTACGCTGGAGTTCCGTTCCCAGGAGCCGGTATTTCCGCTGGCTGTTTTCCATGAGGTTGTCGGCCAGAAATCCGATCTCCAGGAAACAATTCAACCCCTGGACAAAAAAAATAATCAAAAAGGTGATGAGTATGATCCGTGAACAAAGTTTCATGCATTCCCCCGGTACTGGACCATGAGCATGGCAATGTCGTCAAACTGGGGTTCCACATCGGCAAAGATCTTCAAATCCTGCCCCAGGGTGGAAATCACCCCTTCCGGGGATTCCCCCACCAGTGAAATGACGTTGGTCAACAGGCGCTCCTCGGTGTAAAATTGCTTCTCCGGATCCTGGGCTTCGGTCACCCCGTCGGTATATAGGAACAGGGATTCCCCCGGTTCCAGATCCAGGGTCAATTCCGAGTACTCCACCCCGTCCATGATGCCCACCAGGGGGCCGGAGGTGCCTTCCACATATTCACAATCCCGGCCGGGGGACACCCGAATGGGCAGGTTGTGGCCGCCGTTGGCATAGACAATCCGGCCGGTTTCCAAATCCAGGATCCCCACCAGCAGGGTGACAAACATGGACTGGGGATTATCCCCGGCAATGGTCTCGTTGACCTCGGTCATGATCTGGGCCGGGCTGTCGTGCTTGAATGCCGCCGATTTGATCAAGGTCTTGGTGATGGCCATCATCAAGGCGGCAGGCACCCCCTTGCCCGAGACATCCCCAATGGTGAAACAGAGGCGGTGCTCATCCACAAAATAAAAATCATAGAGATCCCCCCCCACTTCCTTGGCCGGTTCCAGGGAGGCATGGATATCCAGCCCCTCCCGGTCGGGGAAGGCGGGGAAAATCTTGGGCAGGAGCCCCAATTGGATGGCCTTGGCCACATTGAGTTCCCCCTCGATGCGTTGGTTCTCCGCCAGGGTATCAATGAGCTTGCGCACATTTTCCCGCAGCTGGGCCTCCATGTCGGCAAAGGCGCCGGAAAGCCGGCCCACCTCGTCCCGGTGGGCTTCGGCCAGGGATAGAAGCTCCCCGTCCACATCCCCGGCCTGGGTGAAGTCGGTGGTGGAGAAATCCTTGACCTTGGTCGCCAAAAGATTCAAGGGCCGCGAAATGTGGGAAACCACCCAGACCGTTAAAAGAACGGCGCAGAACAGAATCACGCCGATGACAATACTCTGCTGGGTGACGATGGCCCGGGCCGGGGCCTTGATCTCATCCATGGGCACCATGACCCCGATGGTCCAGCCCAGGGGTTTAAAATAGGACACATGGGCGGCCACTTCCCGGCCCTGGAAGAGTTCCCGGGACTCAAAGACCAACCCCGCCTCCCCGGCCTGGGCCAGATCCTCAAACAGGGAACGACCGGTGCGGGTGTTCACCGCCCCAGCCAATCCTTCCCCATGGGCTTCCCCCCCCCGGGCCACCACCTGGAACCCGGAATCAAAGATAAAGGGAAAACCGGACTGGGCAATGACGATTTCCCCAAGGGTCTGGTTCAGGTTTTCCACGATCTTTTCCAGCCGCTGTTGGGCCTCGGCTTCAATGGTGGCAATGTCGATGATCATTCCCCCGTACCAATCCCAGGGGGCATATTTCCGCGCCGCCACCAAATATTTGGAGGTGCGCCCCTTTTTATCGGTCCAATTGACCACATCCAACACCGGTTCATTGTCCGATCCGAAGCAGGAGAGGGCCTCCTCCAGGCAGCGATCCTTCATGTCCCTCAGCCCGGCAATATTGGTCCCGGCGATGTCGGCATTGGGGGATGCCAGGACATTGAGTTCCCCGTCGGCAATGAAATAGCTGCCGAACTGGGGGTCCCGGGTGCCCCGGACCCAGTCCAGGATCACCCCCCGGGCATTTTCCACCGCCCCATTGGACCGGCGGGCCGCCGCCTCCTCCAGGGCCATCATCCTCACAAGCAATTGGGTGCGGACCTTGAGCAAATCTTTATGGCGCTTCACCGCCAGGATCTTGTCGGCGATGAGGTTGTGATATTCCCCCTTGATGTTGAGATCCACCAGGGAAAGGACGTGGCGGGCCAGCCGGTCCTGCTGGTCCATCATGGCGGCGCCGGTTTCCCGGCCGGAAACGGAAATGAGAACCAGGGCTGTTATCCCCATGACTGCAACAATGAGACAGACAATTTTCGACTTTAGAGAATAGAACATGAGATGTATCCGTATTCGGGTTTAATGCTGATTAAATCATTCCAATTAGGTTTCAAGGGATTTCACCCAGAGCAGGACATCGGCCACCTGGCGGACCAATATGCCGGGAATATATTCATTTTCAGAGGCATCGGCGTAGAGGGCCCGGGCCAGGGGCACATTCTGCATGATGGGAATGCCCTCTTCCCGGGCCGCCGCCACCATGCGCTTGGCCAAGGCCCCTTCCCCCTTGGCCAGGACCACGGGCAGGGGCGTTTCCTCTTCCTCATAGTAAAGGGCAATGGCCAGGCGGGTGGGATTGGTCACCAGAACCGTGGCCTTGCGGGTGGCCTGGGTGGCCCCCTCGTTGATCATTTCCTGGTGCATCTGCTTCCGCTTGCCCTTGATCTGGGCATCCCCTTCCATTTCCTTGTATTCCCGCTTTACCTCGTCCTTGGACATCATGAGCTGCTTGGTGTGCTGCCAGCGCTGGAAGAGGTAGTCCAGAGCCGCCAGGACCACCATAACACCGGAAACATAGGCTGCCAGGTCAAATAGAATGGCCCCCAGGGAATCGTAAATGGCCCCCAATCCCTGGCGGGGAATGAGCTGGAGTGACATGATGTATTTCTTCACCACATGCATGGCCACCCAGCCGATGACCACCACCTTGATGGAACTTTTGATGAACTCCACCAGATTTTTGATGGAAAAGGTTTTCTTGAACCATTGTTTGGGATTCATGTTGGACAACTTGGGCATGGCCGCCTTCATGGAAACCAGAAATCCCACCTGGATGAGATTGGCAATGGTGCCGGCCAGCATCACCGCCAAAACCACGGGCAGAACAATGCGGGCAATGCAGGAGAGCACGGCCATGAGGGTGGGGAACATGACCTCGTCAAAGGGCCGATTCATCACGGCCAGGGGCAGGGCAAACAACTCCTTGAAAATCTCAAGGAAATGGCCCCAGAGCAGAAAGACCACGGCAAAGAGAACAATGGTGGTGGCCGTGGCCGGCAACTCCTGGCTTTTGGCAATCTGCCCCTCCTTGCGGGCATCCCGCAATTTCTTTGGGGTGGGTTGTTCGGTCTTGTCGCTCACAAGGCCCCCGACAGAACCAATTGCACCCGGGAAAGCCGGGCCATCATTTCAAGGAAGATATGGCAGAGGGGGTAAAGATAGACAAAGATCAAAAAGGCCGTGGCCCCGCTCTTCACCCCCATGGACAGGATAAAAACGTTGAGCTGCTGGGCAAAGCGATTGATCAACCCCAGGCAAAAATCCGAAAGAAAACAGGCAATGACCACCGGGGCGGCCAGAAGCACCATGTAAAGCATGAGCCAGGAGACCTGTTCGGCAAAGAGCAGGGGCAGCTTCATGGAAATGGGCCAGGGCAGCAACTGGCCCACGGGCCAGATCAGGTAGGAGGTAAAGCAAAGGGAGAGAAAGCTCAAAAAGGCCGACGAGGTAAAGAAAAGATAGACCAGGACCTGGAAAAGAAACGATCCCAGGGGCGAGGTGCTCTCCTGGGAAATGGGGTCGGTGCTCTGGGACTGGGAGGCCCCCCGCTGGTTGTCCATGAGAAAACCGGCACTCTGCACCGTCCAGAAGAGGATGCTCACCAGAAATCCCAGGCAGAAGCCCACAAAGACCTCCTTGACCATGACGGCCATGATGAGCAGCACCCCGGCCGTATTGCCCAGCCCGGCCGTGAGGGCACCGGTGTCGGGCAGTGTGGGGTAGATGAAAAGCATCAGGGGCAAAACCAGACTCATGCGCAGGGGACCGGTCACAATCCCCCCGCCCAGGAACGGGGTCACCGTAAAAAGCACAAAAAGACGGGGCACCCCCAGGGTCACGGCGAAAATAAGCTTTTCCACCCCCAGGGCCCGGAGCCATTCCAGGGTTTCCATGCTAGTTGAGAATCTGGTTGAAGTTCACGAAAATCTCTTCCCCATAGGCCAGGAGCATCCCCCCCAGCCAGCCGGCCGTGGCCAGGATGGTCAGGGAGACGGCAATGAGCTTCACCCCGAAACTCAGGGTCTGCTCCTGGAGCTGGGTAATGGCCTGGAAAAGGGAAAAGAGCAGCCCCACAATGGAGCCCACCACAATGGGGGGCATGGAAAGGATCAAAACCAGGTACATGGCCTTGGAGGCGTAACCCAATGCAGCTTGTTCCACCATCAGATTCTCACCCTTCCCACGGGATGCACCGACACCTCGGGGGTGAGCTCCTGGAAGGAAAGCACGGCAATGTCGTAGAATTCCTTTTCAATGAGCTTGCGCACATAGCGCCGGATGTCCATGGAAGCCAGGACCACGGGGAGTTGCTTCCGCTTTTTGTAATCCCCCAGGGCCTTTTTCAACTCCTCCACAATCTTTTTGGCATCCTCGGGGGTGAGGGCCAGGAAGGCGCCGGAGGAGGTCTGGCGGATGGCCTTGCGAATTTCCTCCTCCGTATCCGGATCCAAAAGGATCACGGCCAGGACGTTGAGCCCCCCGGTGTATTTGAAACTGATCTGGCGGCTCAGGGCCGACCGCACATATTCGGTGAGCTGGACCGTGTCCTTTTCCTTGGGTGCCCATTCCACAATGGCCTCAAAAATTCCCCGCAGGTTTCGAATACTCACCCGTTCCTGGACCAGTCGCTGGAGGACTTCTCCCACCTTTTGCACGGGCAAAAGCCGGGCCGCTTCCTTGATGAGTTCCGGGAACCGCTCCTCCATCTTGTCCATGAGGTATTTGGTTTCCTGGAGGCCCAGGAACTCCGAGGCATTCTTGGCCAGGAGAATGGAAGCGTGGTAGGTGAGGATCCGGGCATGGTTCATGTAGGAAATCCCGGCCATGTCCAATTTAGAAGTCTGGTCCTCGGCCACCCAGATACTGGGAATGTCCGGCAAAAAGTCATCTCCCTTTTCCCAGGGGATGCCCAACATCTTCAGGGCATTTTCCTTTTCCTTGACCAGGACCATGCCCGGTCTCAAATTCCCGGTGGTGATGGGAATTTCATGGAGGAGCAGGGTATAGGAAAAGCTGGGCAGGGCCTCGGTGGGACGGATGGTGATCCCGGGAAAGGGCACCCCCATCTCGTAATAGAGGACCCGGCGCAGAGTGATGATTTCATTGTTCAGGGTATCAAAGGTCAGGGAGGTACCCAGGTCCGATGCCACATCCAGGAGCAGGGGCACGGTGGGGGCAAATTCTTCCTTTTGCTGTTTGGCCTTTTTCCGCCGGTTCTTCACCGTGGGGGCCAGGGTTTTCTGGAGTTCCTGGCCCTGGTCCATGAGCACGGGCTGGTTCTGGGCCTTGATCAAAACCACGCCCACGGTGCAGAGGATCAGGGAAAGAATAATGATCTGGGGCTTGGGAAAACCGGGAATCAAGGCCGTGAGAAAGAGCAGCCCCCCGGCCATGAGCAGGGCCTTGGGCCGGTCCAGGATTTGGTCCCCCATCTGGCCACCCAGATGTTCGGTGTCCTCGTCCGAAGTCCGGGTGATGAGAATCCCCGCCCCGATGGAGATGAGCAGGGAGGGAATTTGGGACACCAGACCGTCGCCGATGGTGAGGATGCCGTACTTTTGCAGGGCTTCACCGGCACCCATGCCGTGCTGGAGACTGCCGATGATGATCCCGCCCACGATGTTCACCACGGTGATGATCATGCCGGCAATGGAGTCCCCCTTAACAAACTTCATGGCCCCGTCCATGTTCCCGTACATCTGGCTTTCCGAGGTGATGCGATGGCGCCGGGACTGGGCTTCGGCCTGGTCAATGGCCCCGGCCCGCAGATCCGCGTCAATGCTCATCTGTTTACCGGGCATGGCGTCCAGGGTAAACCGGGCCCCGACTTCGGCCACACGTTCCGACCCCTTGGCAATGACCAGAAACTGGACAATGGTGAGGATGAGGAAAACCACCGCCCCCACCACAAAGTTCCCCTCCACCACAAAGTTTCCAAAGGTGTAGACGATCTGACCGGCATCCCCTTCAAGGAGGATGAGCCGGGTGGTGGTGATGTTCAGGGCCAACCGGAACAGGGTGGTGAAGAGCAACACCGTGGGAAAAACACTGAAATCCAGGGCTGTGGTCACATACATGGACATCATCAGAACCACAAAGCTCACCCCCAGATTCATGCCGATGAGGGTATCCACCAATGGGGTGGGCAGGGGGATGATCATCAAACCAATGATGGCCACCAGGAACAGGGCCAGGGTGATGTCGTTGTGGCGGCTCACATAGCCCACGGCGGAATTGGCCATGGAAGAAAAACTCATGATTCATCTCCTGTGAACATCAAATATTCGTCCAGGACCCGGCGGCTTTCCTCCTCCTGGCCCAAAAGCCAGAGGGCCTTGGCCTGCATGAGCAATAACGGCGCGTCGGGGCTGGAAATTTCACTGCGGTCCAAAAAGGGTTTCAAATGGCCCAGGGCACCGGCCCCATCCTCCCGTTCCAGGGCAATGGATGCCAGGTATTTCCCGGTCCGGGCCTCTTCGGGGCAGGCCAGGGCCAATTGCTCCAGAATCATTTGGGCGTCGTCCATCTTGCCCAGCCGCATGTATAAAAAAATCAAATAGAACAGGGCGTCCCGTTCGTTCAGGGTCAGGGTATTTTTCATGGTCAATCTTTCCTTGGGCTAACCCGGGATCACCAATGCCGTGTACATCCGGACAATGTCGTTGTTCTGTGCCAATTCCGACCCCAATGCGGAGACCCCTTCTCCGTCCAGTTTAGCCAGTGCCGATTCCACGGTGCTCTGGAAAACATGGGGGCTCATGAGGTCGGGATCGGAACTTCTGGGGGTCAGGTAGGATTCCACAATGGAATCCAGATTTTGGCCGTCATAGACCTCCAGTCCCTGTTCGTTGCCCGACAGGCTCAAGGCCGGGGAAACCCCGCCCCGCTGGGCGGAAATGGAAAGGTCTTCACTCTTGGGGGTGTTGATGGCGGTGATGCCCACCCCGGGATTCATCATGGATACGCCGTTGGCCATGGTCTATACTCCCTAGGATATCTCGGCCATGGTCTCGAACAGATAGGGAAGAATCTGTTCCACCATGCCGGCATTAATATGGTGTTTTTCCAATTTTGAGATCACCACCAAGGTGTCCTCCCGGAACAGGGCCACCCGCAGTCCCAGGCGGGGTTCCTTGTCGGGGTGGCACTTCATCAACCCCCGTTCCAGGCTGGGCAGAATATCCCCCTGGATTTTCCGGGCCAGACTCACGGCCAGGCTGTCTCCGTCCCGTTCGATGAACAAAGAATCGGTCTCCCCCACGTTGAGGG
>JAKSBM010000015.1 GCA_022361135.1 Desulfobacterales bacterium
GGTGGAGGTCATGGTCATTGACGAAGCCGACCGCATGCTGGACATGGGTTTTATCCCCGATGTCCGCCGTCTGGTCTACATGACCCCCCACAAGGATAAACGTCAGACCCTCTTCTTTTCCGCCACCCTCACCGATGAAGTCCTGCGCCTGGCCGATTCCTGGACCACCCAGGACCGGGTACAGATTGAAATCGATCCCGACCAGGCGGCATCGGAGAATATCAAGCAGCTGGTCTACCTGACCACGGAAGACGATAAATTCAAAAACGTCTTCAACCTCATCACCTCGGAAAAATTGGAACGGGTCATCATCTTCGTCAACCAGAAGGTGACGGCCAAGTTTCTCTCGGATAAACTCAGCCGCTACGGCCAGCGCTGTTCGGTCCTCTCCGGAGACGTTTCCCAGGACAAACGCTTCAAGGTCCTGGAACGCTTTAAAAAGGGACAGATCAATATCCTGGTGGCCACGGATGTGGCGGCCCGGGGTCTTCACATCGAAAACATCAGCCATGTCATCAATTATGACCTGCCCTATGAACCGGAACACTATGTCCACCGCATTGGACGGACCGGTCGTGCCGGCGCCACGGGCACCTCGGTTTCCTTTGCCGACGAAATGAGTTCCTTCCACATTCCGGACATTGAAGCAGTCCTGGGTCATAAAATTGATTGCGAATATCCTTCCGAGGTTCTGGAACAGCCTCTTCCCAAGCCCAAACCCCGCCCCAAACGCAAGCCGGCCCAAAAGAATCAGGGGGGCCAGCGCCGGGGAAAACCGGGCAACCGCAACCGCAATAGAAACCGGCGTAGACCGCCCCGCAGACGGCCCCAGAAGGACGGCGGGAAAAAGGATTAGCCGGTTGACACCCATTCCCCGTCGGTGTAAAAGCGACACACCCTTAATTACGGCTTAGAAACAAAGGAGTTAATAGACATGTTTGGTCTCGGAATGCCCGAAATTTTACTGATCCTGGCCATTGCCCTCATCGTCATTGGGCCCAAAAAGCTGCCGGAACTGGCCAAAACCCTGGGACGGGCCATGGGCGAGTTTAAACGATCCGCCCAGGATTTCAAGGACAGCCTGGACGTGGACACCACCCTCACCGATGTCACCCCCAAGGTCAAGGCGGAACTCAAGGAAGTAATCGAGGAATCCACCACAGACCCCACCGCCAAAGCCGAAGTGGAAACCAAGCCCGGGGAAACCGCCGAAAAAACATCCCCGATAAAAACGGAAGAGGATAATTCCACCCCGACAGCCCCTGAAGAAAAAACGACCACGGACCCAAGCCCTGAAACCAGCCCCCGGGAAACAGATTCCCAAACTCCCAAGGGTGAATAACCATGGAAAACGAAGAAAAAAGCCCCTTTACCGAACATCTTACCGAATTAAGGGATCGACTGGTTCGCGCCTTTATTGCCGTGGGCATCGGTTTCGTCGCCGCCTATGCCTTTAAGGAAAAACTCTTTGAAATCCTCACCGCCCCCCTGGTAAAGGCCATGGGGGAAAGCGGCAACGCCCAGATGATTTTCACCGGCTTGCCCGAGGCATTTTTCACCTATCTTAAGGTCTCCTTTCTGGCTGGAATCGTGTTGGCCACCCCGGTTCTCTTCTATGAGTTCTGGATGTTTGTCTCCCCCGGCCTCTACCGCAACGAAAAGAAATACCTCCTGCCAGTGGTCATCCTGTCGGTTTTCTTTTTCCTGGTGGGCTCTTCCTTTGGCTACTTCATTGTATTTCCCTATGGGTTCCAATTCTTTTTGGGATTTGCCAACGAAACCATCCAGGCCATGCCTTCCATGAAGGAATACCTGGCCTTTGCCTCCAAAATGCTTCTGGCCTTTGGCTTTGTATTTGAACTCCCCCTGGTCCTCACCTTCATGGCCCGCATGGGACTGGTCACCACGGAATTCCTGGCTAAAAACAGAAAATACGCCCTCCTCCTTTTCTTTGTGGGAGCCGCCCTGATCACCCCCCCGGATGTCATCACCCAGATCATGATGGCCCTGCCCCTGATGCTTCTCTATGAAATCAGCATCATTGGCGCCCGGGTCTTTGGGAAAAAGCCGCTGGAGGTAGAAGATGACCAAGAAGATGAGGAAGCCCCAAAGGCCGATCAGACGGTGGAAAACGAATCTGCGGATAACTAGTGAAACCGTTTTTATGATTGACTTTTCAAGGGTCTCCCTGTAAAAAAAGCAGAAAATATTGGATTGATCCGGTGCCGGGAGGGGTACCGGTTAAAGGCAAATAAATTGTTAATCTAAAGGAGCAAAACACGTTATGAACAAAAAACTGATCACATTGCTGCTGGCCGCAGGGATCGCTGTTATTTTTGTTGCAACGGGCCTCCATGCTGGTACCAAAGTCGCAGATACCATTACCATGGAAACCAAGGGCTACAAAAAACGTAAAAAAGGCGCCCCCAAGTTCAAACTGGTTGAATTCACCCATAAGAAACACATCGAAGAGTACGAGCTTTCCTGTGGCGAATGTCACCACGACAAAGACGGAAAAGCCCTGGAATTGAAGATGGGTGATGATGTTCAGAGCTGTGCCGAATGTCACAACAAGTTCAAGAAGCCCAAAAAGAAAAAAGGCAAGAAAAAGAGCAAGAAAAAAGACATGATGGTCCATGAGTTTGCCCTCCACGGCAACTGCATCGGATGTCACAAAGACTTTAACAAAGAAAAAACCGGCAATGCTAAAAAAGGGCCCGCCCCCACCAAGTGCGGCGGCTGCCATAAAAAAGCCTAATTCGGTTTTTATATAGGTCTTAAAAGGGCGACTTTCCCATCCGGGGAAGTCGCCCTTTTTATTTTAAAAACAGATGCGACACCATGGCCCCTGTTATCTCCACCCATTGCCAAGGGTGAATCCCCTTAAAATCAGTTACCCATTCAACGAGAATAAATCATTTTTGAACAAGGACCTGCCCACCTCCTTGAAAAATCGCTCCCCAAACATCTCAAACATTATAGTGATTCCCGAAAACATGTTCCGAAACAATGAAAGGACTAATTTGTAACTCCTTTCCGATCACACCCAAACGCTTTTGTTTACCGGAGATATGGTCATTTTATTTTACCTGAACGATTTCGAATCGGTTCAATCCGAACATTGTTTTAAAAATTCCTGATAATTTACACCCCTTTCCAACACGGTTAGGATTTGTCAA
>JAKSBM010000783.1 GCA_022361135.1 Desulfobacterales bacterium
ATGGCCGTGGATGGGGTGTGATTTTGGGCTGCAAGATCCTTGTCGTAGATCACATAACGTTCCCCATCCAAAAGGATGATTTTTCCTCCGTCGATGCGTTCCACCCAGGCGTTGAACCGATGGCCGTCCACCATCAGGTGGAGTTGGTGATTGGAGATGCGCCTCACCTCGATGTCATGGCGGGTCTCCCCATCGTGGATCCCCTTGAGGCTGGCGGAAAAGGACGGTCCCTGACCTTGGGTCTGGGACAGGGCTGCGGAAAGGAGTTTTTGATTGATTTCTAATCGGTATTCCATGGGGCTGCTCTCCTTGAATTAAAGACGCCAATTCCCCAGGGTGGTAAAGGGGCTGGGTTGGACGTTAATGGTTTCAACGGGGGCGGCGGCCGGTTCGATTTCGTCGGCCAAAAAGGCCAATGCGGCTCGGTCGGTATGGCCCTGACGGGGGGCCCAGTCCCCAAAGTGGGCGGGGATGAAGTCCGTGGTAATATCCCCGGATTTAAAGGGGGAGGAGTCCAGGACATCCACCAGAAAATCCATGGGGGTTCTAACCCCTAAGACCACGTAGTCTTTCAGGGCTTTGATCATTCGATCAATGGCCGCATCCCGGGTGGCGGCCCGGACCACCAATTTGGATAGGATGGGATCGTATTCCACGGGGACAAGGCTGCCGGAATAGACCCCGCAATCGTTGCGGATGCCCGGCCCCGTGGGTTCCTCCATGTGGACAATGGTCCCGGGGCTGGGGAAAAACGCCTTTTCCGGATCCTCGGCGTAGATGCGACATTCAATGGCATGGCCCCGGGGAATTTGGTTCTCCTTTGGAATCTCCAGGGGCAGGCCCGCGGCAATGTGGATCTGCTCACGCACCAGGTCCACCCCGCAGGTCTCTTCGGTGATGGGGTGTTCCACCTGGAGTCGGGTGTTCATCTCCAGGAAATAAAAATTATTTTGGGGGTCCAATAGGAATTCCACGGTGCCCGCATTGAGGTATTCGGCGGCCTGGGCTGCGGAGACGGCGGCCTGCCCCATCTTTTCCCGCAGTTCCGGGGTCAGGGCCGGAGAGGGGGTCTCCTCGATGATTTTCTGGTGGCGGCGCTGGATGGAGCATTCCCGTTCGTTGAGGTGGAGGGTGTTGCCCTGGCCGTCGGCCAGGATCTGGAATTCAATGTGTCTGGCCCGGGTGAAGAATTTTTCCACGTAGACCCGGCCGTTGCCGAATGCGTTCACCGCCTCCCGGGAGGCCGCCTCAAAGGCGGCGTCCAATTCTTCGGCCTTTTCCACCACCCGGATGCCCTTGCCTCCGCCCCCGGCCGTGGCCTTGATCATGACGGGGTATCCCATTTCTTTGGCGGCCCGGGCCACCTGGTCCAGGGTGAGGTCGTCCCCGTCCAGACCCGGCGTCACCGGGACCCCGGCCTTGGACATGATGCGCCGGGAGGTGATCTTATCCCCCATGTCCCGGATGGAGGGGGCGGTGGGGCCGATGAAAACCAGCCCGGCCTTGGTGCATTGGTCCACAAAATCGGCATTTTCGGAAAGGAATCCGTAGCCGGGATGGATGGCCTCTGCCCCGGTCTCCTTGGCGGCGGCCAGGATTTTCTCCATGTTCAAATAGCTTTGGGCGGGATCGGCTTCCCCCAGGCAGACGGCCTGGTCCGCCTCAAGGACGTGGAGGGCGGTCCGGTCCACCTGGGAATAGACGGCCACGGTCTGGATGCCCATGTCCCGGCAGGTCTGGATCACCCGGACGGCGATTTCCCCCCGGTTGGCAATGAGAATTTTTTTAAACATCCTTCCTCCTTATATTAAGGTCCCCGGCGAGGGGCCGGCCGGCCCGGATGCCCGGGAACCTGCTGTGTTTGGGATGGAATTACATGCGGAAGACCCCGTATCCGTATTCGTCGTCCCGGATGGGGGCATTCATGGCCGCGGAAATGGCAATGCCCAGGACATCCCGGCTCTTGGCCGGATCAATGATCCCGTCGTCCCAGAGCTGGGAGGTGCTGTAATAGGGATTGCCCTCCTTGTGGGCATTGGCAATGACGGGTTTGCGGATGGCGTCGATTTCCTCCTGGGTCAGGGCCTCCTGGCCCATGCGGATGCGCTGGTCATTGGTGATGGTGGTGAGCACGTCGGCGGCCTGGGCCCCGCCCATGACCCCCACCTGGGCATTGGGCCACATCCACATGAACCGGGGGGAATAGGCCCGGCCGCACATGGCATAGGTGCCGGCCCCGAAGCTGGCCCCCACCACCATGGTGAACTTGGGCACCGAGGCCGTGGACACGGCATTGACCATTTTGTGGCCGTCCTTGGTGATGCCGCCCTTTTCATAGGCCTTGCCCACGATGAACCCATTGATGTTCTGGAGGAAGACCAGGGGGATTTTCCGCTTGTCGCAGAGTTGAATGAATTGGGTGCCCTTTTGGGCGGAGTCGGAAAAGAGGATGCCGTTATTGCCCAGGATGCCCACGGGGTAGCCGTGGATATGGGCCCAGCCCGTGACCAGGGTGGGGCCGTACATTTCCTTGAATTCCAGGAAGCGGCTGCCGTCCACCATGCGGGCAATGACCTCCCGGCAGTCATAGGGTTTGGACAGGTCCGGGCTCACAATGCCGTAGAGTTCCGAGGGGTCGTAGAGGGGGGCTTCGGCGGGGCGTCGGCTGATGGGATGTTTTTCCGGATCCGGGAGATTGGCAACGATTTTTCGGATGATTTGGATGGCATGGCCGTCGTCCTCGGCAAAATAATCGGACACCCCGGATTCCGAGCAATGGACCATGGGGCCGCCCAGTTCGTCTGCGGTGACCTCGTCCCCGGTGGCGGCCTTGACCAGGGGCGGGCCCCCCAGGAAGATGGCCCCGTGGCCCTTGACGTGGACAATCTCGTCGCACATGGCCACCCCATAGGCCCCGCCGGCGGTGCAAAGTCCCATGACCCCGACGATCTGGGGGATGCCCATCTTGGACATCCGGGCCTGGTTGTAGAAGATGCGGCCCCCGTCGTCGATGTCCGGAAATATTTCCGATTGCAGGGGGAGGAAGGCACCCGAGGAGTCCATGAGGTTGATGTGGGGCAGCCGGTTTTCCATGGCAATGGTCTGGCAGCGCAGGGTCTTTTTCACGGCCATGGGGTACATGGCCCCGCCTTTGATGGTGGCGTCGTTGATGGTGATCATGCACTCCTTGCCCCCCACCATGCCGATGCCGCAGACCAGGCCGGCCTTGTGAATCTTTCCATCGTAGAGGCCCTTGGCCGCCAGGGGGGCAATTTCCAGGAAGGGGGTGTTCCGGTCCAGGAGGAGTTCCAGCTTTTTGGCCGCCCGCATCTTGCCCGATTCCTTGTGCCGGGCCAATGCCTTGGGAGACCGTTGGTTCATGGCCGTATCCAGTTCCTGGTTCAGTTCTTCCACCAGGCCGGTCATCTGTTGAAAATTGTCCTGGTACTCCGTGGAATTCACATCAATCTTGGTGCGGATGGTGTCCATGTGCCGACCCCCATTACATCTTAAGAGATTTATTTTAAACGCTGGCTGAAAACACGATAAAACCTATTTTAAAATTTCATTGATACGAGGTGGAACTTTGAATTTGAGAAAAAATTATAGCATGGCTTTTTTAAAGTCAAATAAAAAAATGTCTAACTTTGGAAAAAAGGAGGAAACCCCTGGAAGGGGTATTGAACCATGTTTTTGAAGTCTCCATGGAATAATGACGCATTGCTCTACTTCCATATCCATGGTATGGAGGAATGATTGAAACTAGAAAAGTTAGGAATGTCCCGACAGTCTGGAGGCCTGGCATGGAAAATCGGTTTGCGTATCTTTTGCGGGTACGGTATGTGGAATGTGATGCCCAGCAGGTGGTTTTTTTCGGTCGGTATGCCGAGTATGCGGACATTGCCGTCACCGAATTTTTAAGGCAGATCTGGGGAAATTATACCGATCTCACCGAACAGGGCATGGATAACCATGTGGTTCATCTCTCCGTTGATTATCGATCTCCGGCACGGTTTGATGATGTGCTGGCCCTCCATGTGGGCTGCAGCCATGTGGGCAAAACCTCCTATACCCTGACGGTGGATGTCCGTAACCATATGTCGGATCAGCTCCTGGCCACCATTAAACTGGTCTATGTCATGATTTCCACGGGAACCCATGACAAGCTGTCCATCCCCCCGAACATGGGGGCGGCCCTGGAAAAAGGGGCCCCCGGCGTGGTAACGGATCATGCCGGTGCCGTTGTTTTTAACCCATCCCCATAAAATATTCGCAGGTTTTTCCTTTTCCATTCGTTATGCAAATATCAATAAGTCTCAGGGGACGCGTGGGCTCCCCTGATCAGTGCCCTAATTTATAAGGCGACTGCCATGGAACACTTAAATGAAAAAACCCTGAATGCATTGGCCGATGGCCGCTTGTTTGGCAAGGATGCCCAACAGGCAGAAGCCCATCTGGACGGCTGTTCTCATTGCAGGGAAGAACTGGAGGCATTGCGTCTCCTTATTTCCGGCATGGATGCTGTAATGGCAGAACCTCCGTCATCCTTTCAAACCCTTAAACTCAGACAGCGTATCATTGCTTCGGTCCACCGAGAACGGATTCCCGATCCCATTTGGAATCTGGGGCGGTCCTTTGTGTATTACGCCATTGTCGTTGGATTAATCCTGGGCCTTTGCATGGGGCGTATTTCATCGCCCTTGTTTCAGCCCCAGGACGTGGAGTTGGCCATGCTCTCCACCTGGGATTTTACCCTTGAGGGGCACGGTCTCCTGGATCCATACCTGGGAAGGAGGTAGCGGATGAATTCCTTTGTGAAAAAGGGGCTGATTCTTTTTTCCATCTGCCTCAACCTGGCCTTTGTGGTGGTCACCGTTTTTACCTATTTTAAGGGGCCCCCCTTTAAACCCGGGATCGGTGAAGAGTATCCCCGGAAGGTTCGTAAAATGGTCCGCAGGATGGAATTGGTCCCTGGCCTGGAAAAGGAGGTCATGGATTTGTTGGATCGCCATCGAAATGAAATCGCCGACCTCCACCATCAGAACCGGGGGAAAATCCTTTTGATGCTGACCCTGATGCAGCAGGAGGAACCCATTCCTCCTGGGAAATTGGAGCCCCTGCTGGATGAGATGGCGGACTTGGGTCGGAAACGGGTGGAAATGGTCCTGGGCCACATGCTGGAGGTCCGGAAACTCCTTCCTCCCGATAAGCGGAAGGAATTGTTTAGTAAGGTCATTGATAAGGTAAATCGGACGCAATTTAAAAGACGCAAACACCCGCTGTAATTCCACGGCAGGTACTAAATTCGGGATTGTTCTTCGTTGATGTTGTTTTGTGATAAATGGAAAACTGCTGATGATGCTGAGTTGGCTGTGGGCTCGGCCCGGGGGAAACACCGGGCCTTTGCCGAAGTGCTTCGTCGCTATCAGAAAGGTGTCTATGGGTTTGTCCATCGGTATGTGGGCCAGCCCCAATTGGCCGAGGACATCTGCCAGGAAACCTTTCTGCGCCTTTATCGCGCCCTTCACCATGAACAGCGGGAGGACATCCGCATCCGGCCCTATCTTTTTTCCATTGCCCGGAATCTTTGCCATGACCATTATAAGAAAAAGGCCCCGGAGTCCCGGGCAGAGCCCCCGGAAATTCCTGATTTACAAACCCCCCTGGCCCTTTTGAAAAAGCGGGAGGGGTTGGATGCTTTGTCCCAGGCCGTGGGCCGGCTTCCCGAAAATCAAAAATGTGCGGTGTTGCTGCGCCATACCCGGGAACTGTCCTATGCGGAGATTGCCCAGGTGATGAACACTTCGGTGTCGGCGGTGGAATCCCTCCTGGTCAGGGCTCGGAAAAATTTGAAAACCATGCTACAACCATCTTAATACGACATAACCCAACAAAAGATTAGAAAATTCCATGAGATTGAATGCGATTGTGAAATTTTGCGTTGTTCTGCTTTTGTGCCTGCCCATGCTGGCCGGTTGCATGGGGATTCACCCCGATCCTTCAACGGATGCCGTTCCCCGGCTTCCTTCCCATTATTCCATGTATGAAAATGATTCCCGTGGTTTGGATGATGCAAATACCTGGTGGACCAGCTGGCAGAGTCCGGAATTGGACCTGCTCATGGAACGGGCCCTGGGGGGCAACTTCTCCATCCAAGAGGCCCGGGCCCGGCTGGAACAGGCCCGGGCCCAACACCGGAGTCTGCGGTCTTCGCTCTTTCCCGGGGTAAACGGGGAGGGGCGGTATTCCCATACGGACAACCATGACACCGGCGTTTCCAAGGTCAGCTCCCTGGGATTGGCTGCCTCATATGAGTTGGATCTATGGGGACGCATTGCCGCCCGGGCCAAGGGCGGGCAGCTCAACGTGGAGGCCCGCCGGGCCGATGTGGATGCGGCGGCCGTGACCCTCACCGCAACATTGGCGGAAAACTGGGTGGACCTCATAGAAACCCGGTTGGAGGCCGATGTGGTTCGGAAACAGATTAAGACCAACCAGGAATTGGCCAGGCTTTTGCGACTCCGTTTTGAAAAGTCCCAGTCCACGGCCCTGGATGTCCTCCAGCAGGAAAAAACGGTGCAGCGGACCCAGGGGCAGCTCCCCGGGATCCAGGCCCGTGAAACAGTGCTTTTAAACAGCATTGCCCTGCTCACGGGAATGGCACCGGGCATGGGCATGGAATTGAACGCCCGGAAATATCCGCAGCTTCCCCCCCTTCCACCCCGGGGGGTACCGGCGGATCTTTTATCCATGCGCCCCGATGTCCGTGCCGCCGGATTGAGACTGCGGTCGGAGCAGTGGGAGGTGGCCGCCTCCCGTGCCGACCGGCTGCCGGCCCTTTCCATCAATGCCGGCCTTTCCTATTCCGGGGATGGCGTCTCCACCCTCTTTGACAATTGGATTGCCAATCTGGCCGCCAATCTCACCGGCCCCATCTTTGATGCGGGGAAACGGCGGGCTCAATTGGACCAGGCCCGGGCCGTGGCCCGGGAGCGCCTGGCCGCCTACGAACGCATTGTGATCACCGCCGTAAAAGAGGTGGAGGACAATTTGGTCAACGAAGATATGCAATTCCGTACC
>JAKSBM010000514.1 GCA_022361135.1 Desulfobacterales bacterium
GAACCCTTTTTCTCTTCCAAAACCAATAGCACGGGCATCGGGTTGAGCATCTGCCAGCGGATCATTTCCGATCACAAGGGCACCCTGGATGCCGGCCACAGCAGCCTGGGCGGAGCGGAATTCACCATCACCCTTCCCCTGGCCAACCCGCCAAAGGATTAGACCATGATTTCATTTTCCATTTTTGTTGTTGACGATGAATCCAGCATCCGGAAGGGGATCTCCATGACCCTTCGGAAAAAATACGACATTCAGACCTTTGAAACCGGGGAAAGCGCCCTGGAGGCCATGGGGGAATCCGTCCCGGATCTGGTCCTTTTGGACATCGGCCTTCCGGGCATGTCCGGCATTGATGTGCTGAAGCGGATCAAGGCTGACCATCCCCAGGTCATTGTCATCATGATCACCGCCTATGAGGATGTGGATTCCGTGGTCACGGCCATGAAAAGCGGGGCCCGGGATTACATCACCAAACCCATCCAGATGGACAGTCTGGAAAAGATCATTGCCAATGCCCTGGAAACCATCCGATTGAGAAAGGAAGTCCAGGCCCTTCAAAAGCAAGTGCTGGAGGAGAACATGCCCCTGTTCATTGGAGAGAGCCGGGCCATCCATGAGGTCATGGATTTTGTCACCATGGTGGCCAAACAGCCCGACATCCCCGTCCTGGTCCTGGGGGAAACCGGAACCGGCAAGGAGCTCATTGCCAGTGCCGTCCACTATCGCAGCCCCCATTTCAAGGGCCCCTTGGTCACGGTAAATTGCGCCTCCATCCCCAAGGATCTGGTGGAAAGTGAGCTATTCGGCTATACCCGGGGCGCCTTTTCCGGGGCCCGATCCAAGGGAAAGAAAGGCCTCATTGAAGCGGCGGCCATGGGTACCCTTTTTCTGGATGAGGTGGGGGATCTTAGCCTGCCGGCCCAGGCCAAACTTTTGCGCTTCCTGGAAGAGGGGGCTTTTTATAAACTCGGAGGAACGGAAAAGGTCCATGTGAAGACCCGGATCATTTCCGCCACCAACAGGGATCTGGATCAGATGATTGCCAATGAGGAATTTCGAAAGGATCTCTATTTCCGCCTCAGCGTGGCCAAGGTTGAGATCCCATCCCTCAACGAACGGCCCGATGATATCATGCCCCTGGCCCTGTATTTTCTTCAGGATTTCAGCGATAAGTACCAGCGGAAGCTCTCCGGTTTCACCGCCTCGGCCAACACGGCTTTGCTTAAATACTCCTGGTCCGGCAATGTCAGGGAGTTGAAAAATCTGATCCAAAGGGCCGCCCTCATCACCAAGGGCCCCAAGGTCAATGCCCAGGATCTGGGGCTGGAGGAGTTGGAGCGGGGCATGCTTTTGGAAGCCTAAGACAATGCCTTTCGATTTCCCCCCATTCCTCCCACCGGCCTGGACCTTCCCGCCTTGGAAAAGGCCATGGAGGAATTCTACATCCGGGAGGCTTTTAAACTCACCGAGGGCAACGAAACCCAGGCCGCCCGCCTCCTGAATATCAACCACCACACCTACCGCTACCGCCACAAAAAGCTGAAGCAGGCCGAGTAATCCACAAAACAATTTTGAATTTTCACCCGGATGGGCCCCTGGCCCTTCCGGTTTTTTATTTTGGGGGTACTTTTAATAATTATGATTTTGGCGTGGGTTCAAGGCGTATAAAAATGTTAACTCGGTGAATAAATGAAGTATTTTGGGGGTTAATGTTTTTTCTGCAACGCCCAAACCAGGTCAAAGGACAATGATTAGAGGGGGCCTTGATATTTTCTCCAGATTTATTCGTGGTTTTCTCCACTCTGCTTGATTCTTTTTAATTCCACTACCTTCCGGCAAGTTGTCATTCCTTCCACCCGTCGGGTTTCGCAATTTTATCAGGTTAATTCAAAGGGAATGGGAGGCGTTTGTTTTTAATCTGTATGGATGAATTTCTTTATAAATCAGCTTGTTACTTTTCTGTATTTTAGGTGGCATGGAACCTGCTCTAAGGGGAGATGAGCA
Organism: Desulfobacterales bacterium; assembly: GCA_022361135.1. Next base: position 2,005 of record JAKSBM010000514.1, read on the forward strand.
AATTAAGAAGGCTCCAATGATAAAATTAAGAAAGGAATCACAATGAAGGTTATGAGAAGCGGCGTATCACAGGTAAAGGGCATGGGATTGAATCATTTTTCCACCGAGGATCTGGAAACCCTTCACCATGGCGCCTGCCATATATTGAAGCACACCGGCGTCCTGGTGGAATCCCAGGATGCAGCGGACCGGTTTGCCGCCGCCGGGGCCCATGTGACGGAAAATGGAAAATACTGGCTGGTTAAAATCCCGGAATGGCTGGTGGAAGAATCCATTGCCGCCACCCCCAAAAGCGTCACCTATTATGCCCGGGATCCCCAAAAGGATTATGCCCTGGAAAACCGCCGGGTGGGCTTTGGTACCTTTGGGGAACAGGTGAAGATCATTGACCTGGAAAGCCGGGAATGCCGGAATACCACCCGGAAGGATATCGATCAGGTCTACCGCATGATCGACGCCCTGGACGGGCTTACCTTCTGCCAGCGGACGGTCTGCCCCGGGGATAAACCGGCCAAGGTCCAGGCCGCCCATAACTTCCATTCCCTGATCACCAACAATAGCAAGCATGTGACCATCGGCATGGTAGACAA
>JAKSBM010000434.1 GCA_022361135.1 Desulfobacterales bacterium
CGGCATGGGGATCGGTGCGGGCATAGACCAGGAAGTAGTCGGCCCCTTCACCGCCCACGATGAAGCGTTTCTGGCCGTTGAGTAGGAAATGATCCCCCCTGTCCTCGGCCGTGGTGGTGGTGCCGAAGAAGTCCGAGCCCCCCCGGGGTTCGGTGAGGCATTCGGCGGCGAAGAGGTCTCCGGCCAGCAGGGGTTTTACATATTTTTCCTTCTGGGCATCATTGCCGTGGAGGATGACGGCGTCGCAGACCAGTTCCGCCCCCACCCCGAAGGTGCAGGCAAAGATATAGCCCAGCATGCCCACCTCTTCCATGACCATGCAGGTGGAGACCCAGTCCATGCCCCGCCCCCCCCATTGTTTGGGGTAGCGGCAGCCCATGAGGTTTCGCCGCCCGGCCTCCTGGAGAAATTCCTTTGGAAACTGGACCTTGTCGGCATCCATGTCCAGGATGAGTTTGCGGGGGATGGACTTCACAAAATCCCGGGCCTCGGCCTGGAGTTGTTTTTGTTCGTCGGTGAGAAGATGTTCAAACATGGGGCCCTCCTTTGTGCTGCAATGGGTGTTGAGATTCAGATATTGCCCGGTGTCCGGGCCGGGGCTACTCCTGTTCCAGCTCCATTTTCCGTTTCATTAGCTTTTCCCGGGTGGATAGGATATCCTGTTCCAGAAGTGAAAGCTCCCGTTTCCTTTCCTGTATTTCCTTGAGTTTTGCATCCCCGAATTTCAATGCCCTTTCGATCTGGTCCATCTCGTTGACATCGGTGCTGGCCATGCCGATCATGTTGGCAATTTCGTCCAGGGAAAAGCCAAAGCGCTTGCCCCTGAGGATGAGTTTGAGCCGGGCCATATTCCGGGGGGTGTAGATGCGTTGATTGCCGGCGCTGCGTTGGGGCCGGATGAGTCCTTTCTCTTCATAAAAGCGGATGGTGCGGGTGGAAATGTCCAAGGCGTCGGCCATTTGAGAAATGGTATATTGGGATTGATCCTTAATTTTATTCTGCCCCATGATTCCGCTCCTTAATTTTGTAAAGCTGAGAAAGTTTACGTTTACGTAAACTGTAGATCTCCAAAAGTCAATGATTTTTCTTTGACATGGGTTTTGAAATGGTGTACCGTCCACTTCTTTTTTAACCTAATTATATATAAGGAGTGATATATAATGACGAAAAGAGAGCAATGGGGAACCCGGGTCGGGTTTGTATTGGCAGCCATTGGGTCTGCCATCGGTTTGGGTAACATTTGGCGATTCCCCTATGTTGCTTACGAGAACGGGGGGGGCGCATTTTTCATCCCCTATCTGTTTGCCATGCTGACGGCGGGCATCCCGTTCATGATCCTTGAGTTTGGGGTGGGACAGAAGGTCCGCGGATCTGCGTCCAGTATATTTAAGAAATTGTCTCCCAACTGGGAGTGGCTGGGCTGGTGGCAGATTCTGGTTTCCTTTGTGATTTCCATCTACTACGTGGCCGTTGTGGGCTGGTCCATTTCCTATTTTTTCCTGGCCATGAAACAGGGCTGGGGCACCGACACCGCCAATTTCTTCTTCAACGAATTTTTGCATTTATCCAAGGGCGGCCCCTTTGATCTGGGCAGCATTCAGATGCCCATCCTGGGCGCGGTCATCGCGGCCTGGGCCATCACCTGGGTGGTTCTGTTCAAGGGTGTTAAGCAGGGCATTGAAACCGCATCCAAGATTTTCATGCCCCTTTTGTTCGTCATGGTGATCATCATCACCATCCGTGCGGTTACCCTGCCCGGATCCCACGAAGGGGTGAACTGGATGTTTAAACCCGATTTCAGCGCCCTGTTGAATATTAAGGTCTGGGTGGCTGCCTACGGCCAGCTCTTTTTCTCCTTGAGCCTGGGCTTTGCCATCATGCTGACCTATTCCAGCTACCTGCCGGAAGATTCCGACATCACCAACAATGCCTTTATCACCGCCTTCTGTAACTGTGGTTTCAGTATCATCTGCGGTATTCTGGTCTTCTCCGTTTTGGGGAACATGGCCCAGGCCCAGGGTGTGGGCGTGGACAAGGTGGTTTCCTCGGGCGTCGGCCTGGCCTTTGTGACCATTCCCAAGGCCATCAATAACCTGCCCGGACCGGTTTTCTTCGGCACATTGTTTTTCCTGGCATTGGTATTTGCCGGCCTGAGTTCCATGATTTCCATCTGCGAAGTATCCGTATCCGCCATGATGGATAAGTTTGACCTGGACCGGAAAAAAGCCGTGACCTATTATTGTGTTTTCGGTTTCCTGGCCGGTCTTGTTTTCACCACCCAGGCTGGGTTGTACATCCTGGACATCGTGGACCATTTCATCAATAACTTTGGTGTTCTGGCCGGTGGCTTGGTCGAAATTATCTTCCTCTCCTGGGTTTGCCGTCTGGATGTTTTCAAGGAGCACATCAACGCCATTTCCGACTTCCGCGTGGGGGCCTGGTGGAACTTCTGCCTGAAGATCCTCACCCCGGTGGTCCTGGGTTACATGAGCGTGGCCAACCTGATCAAGGATATCCAGAATCCCTATGAGGGCTATTCTGGAACCGCCCTGTTCTGGCTGGGTTGGTTCATGGTGGCTTCCCTGGTGATTCTCGGCGCCCTGGCCCAGTGGGACGGTCGTCGTCGGCAACGGAACCTGTAAGGAGGAAATGACATGACAACATCAGCAATTATCATGATGGTCATCGGCCTTGGTGTGACCTGGGGCGGCGCCGCCGTCTGCATCTCCATCGCCGCAAGGAAAAAGAAATAGGGGCCGTTTAAGACCCCCGTTTTGAACGATACAGAAAGCCCCCCCGTCCCTGGCACCAGGGACGGGGGGGCTTTTTTTATGCCCGGTGTGCGCCTGTTGGTAGGGTTGTAAACTAGGAGAATAGCGTGATTCCCGAAATAGGATTTCGATTGAGCGAGTTTAAAAATCCTTCAGTTAACTTCAAATGATAATATTTTCTGCAATTTAAAACCTTTGGGGGAATTTAAACGGAGTTTCAGGCAAGCCCTCCATGGTTTCGGAATATATTTTTGAGAATCGCCATGGAGTGATTTTCAAAATACGGTTCCCATTGAATGGGTTTAAGGGTCGCAATGGATATTCCAATGGGAGATGGCTTATGGGGCTTTATCCATTTGATTCGAAGGGTTTTTTCCAACCCGGCGATGGCGGGGGGAGGAAGATTCCCTTGCCATCGTTGCGATCGTCCTGATCCAACGCCTGGGAAGGGTCCCATCCCAATCTAAATGAAGCTGCCGAGTCCCTTAACGCCCGCCCCACCTCCCTCACCTGATTCCCCGGGTGTGGTTGGCAAATGAATGGGTAAACTTCACACATGGGACAGTTCAGATTAATTGAACATTTTGTCCATGGTTTCGGAACATATTGTTGGGAACCGCCATGGCCGGATAGGGATGCCGCCCATGGAATCTTTTGGCTTTTTCCGGTACCCTGGGCCCTGCACCAAGGAAACACACAAAGGAATTAACATATGGAGTATGAAGTGCATCGGGCCGGGGGAATATTTGATGGGGATGGAACATGGGACGGGGCATTCTGGAAGAATATCCCCGGTTTGAAATTGAAGAATCACATGGGTGATTACCCCGTCCATTTCCCGGAAACCCGGGCCAAGCTATGCTACGACGACCTTGCCCTGTATCTCATCTTCCAGGTCCGGGACCAATATGTCCGGGCCGTGGCCCAAGAAAACCAGGGGCGGGTGTGGGAGGATTCCTGTGTGGAGTTTTTTTTCACCCCGGGGCCGGAACTGTCCGATCTTTACTTTAACCTGGAGATGAATTGCGCCGGGGTTCTGCTCTGCCACTTCCATGCCGGTGACGGGAGCGAGGCCGTCCCTCTGTCCACTGAAGATTGCCATGCCGTGGAAACGGTTTCCACCTTTTCAGGGCCGGTGGCGCCGGAGATCCAGTCCCCCACCAATTGGGTCCTGGCGTGCACC
>JAKSBM010000640.1 GCA_022361135.1 Desulfobacterales bacterium
CAGGCCCCGGCCAAAGAGTTTGAGGATGGCGATTTCCCGGGTGTTGAACTCTTCCACCATGTCGTGGATGGGGACCCGGCAGGGGCGCTGGGTCAGCCCGTCCTCCAGGGCCCGGGCAAAATCCGGGGGCAATTGGGCACCCTGGATGGTTTTTTGGATTCGGGGCAGGTGGCGGGTGAGGTCGGCCAGCTCCGAGACAAAGATGCGCACATAGCCCTGGGGGGCGGCCAGGGCCAGGGCCTGTTCCAGTGCCTTCACGGCCTTTCCGGGGGCATGGGCCAGGAAAAGGGCCCGTGCCTTCAGGACCCATGTGGTGAGGAGCCGGCCGTTGCGGGCCTGGGCCCGGTCGGATTGGATGAGTTTTTCCAGCAGGGCCAGGGCCGGTTGGGGGCGGGGGGCATCCAGGGCCAGGGCATGGCGGATGTGGATGAGGCAATCGTAGGTTTTCTGGTAGGGGATCTCTCCTTGGGGGACCGGGTTTTCCTCCATCCAGGCCTCCACCGGCGGACGGCAATCCTGGCGGAGGAAGATGAGTTGTTTGATGGCCTGGTTGTAGGCCACCAGCCAGGAGCCGGTCCGGGCGGAAAGGGCAATGGCCAGGTCAATGCTTTGGTGGGCCCGGTCAAATGCCCGGGCTTCGGCCAGGTAAATGGCGTATTCCCCATGGGCGATGATGGAGAGTTCGGTGAAAATGGTATTCTCCACGGCGGCCATCCCCTTATTAAAGGCAAGGCCGGCCTCTTCCATGCGGTTTTCCTCCATGAGGGCCACCCCCCGGTAAATGAAGAGAAGTCCATAGATACCCGGGGGGGGATCCCCGAATTCCCGGGCCATGGCATCCATTTCCCTTTGGATGACGGCCTTGGCCGTCTTTAGATTTCCCATTTCAAATTCCAGGCTGGTCTGGTTCATGGCGGCCATGGCCGATACCACCCCGTTGTTTCCCCCGGGTTCCAGGGTAAATTGCCGGGCCCGGCCGGGATCCCCGGTGAAGCGGAGGGCCAGGCTGACCAGAAAGCGGAACATGGAGGCCATGGCATCGTGGCCCGGGGGGAGCAGGGCCAGGGCGGTTTCACCGAATCGGATGGTTTCTTCCATGTTGCCCCGGCCATAGAAGCTTTGGTATGCCCGGCCCGCAATGTAGAAGCTCTGGAGTAATTTTATATCCCCTTGTCCGGCCCGGGCCGGGGGATTGTCCCGCAAAGCCTTCATTTTTTCCAGGACCTGGAATTCCCCATTGTAGATGCGGATGGTGGCGGCGTAGCAATA
>JAKSBM010000892.1 GCA_022361135.1 Desulfobacterales bacterium
CCTCCAGGGCGTTAACCACCTCTTCCGTTGCCACATTTCCGGTGGCCCCCGGTGCAAAGGGGCAGCCCCCAACCCTCCAGCGCTGGCGTCGATGATTTCGATACCGTGGGCAACGGATTCCAAAACATTGGCAATGCCCCGTCCATAGGTGTCATGGAAATGGACAGCCAGTTTCTTCCGGGGGATTTTCACCAACACCAGCTCCAGCAGCTGGGCCACCTCTTGGGGAGATGCTTTTCCAATGGTGTCTGAAATGGAAATTTCATCAATGCCCATGTCCATGAGGTCAAGGGAGAGGGAGAGGACAGCCTCGGGTTTGATCCGCCCCTCAAAGGCACACCAGAAGGCCGTTGAAAGATAAGCCCGAACGGGCAATTTCAGGGCCTGAGCCCGGGCGATCACTGGCTTGAAACGGTCCAGGGACCCCTTCACAGAGGTATTGATATTCCTTTGATTGAAGGTTTCGCTGGCGGCGGTGAAAACTGAAATCTTATCCACTCCCGCTGCCATGGCCTGATCCAGCCCGCGGCTGTTGGGCACCAGGGCGGAATAGACGATCCGGGTATTGCGTTGGATTTTCCCATAGACCTGGGCCGCATCCTTTAACTGGGGCACCCGTGCCGGGGAGACAAAGGCACTGACCTCAATTTCGTGGACCCCGCTTTGGGACAGGCCGTCCACAAAGTTGACCTTAACTGGGGTGGGGACCTGCTCGGATTCATTCTGGAGGCCGTCCCTGGGACCCACCTCTACGATTTTAATCATGGCAATCATTCCATCTTTTTGGGGATAAACATTGGCTTGGCATCCTGGTTACCAGGATAAATGGGAATGGGAGTCGGGTAAAGGCTGGATTGATTTGTGAAGGAGAGAACCGGATTGTACCCCTGGAAAGATTGGCCGGCAGATGGGGTGTCTTGATCCATGTTAAAAAAAAGCCGCCCAAAGGTCATGCCATGGCCCATGGTTCATTTAGATAAAAAAATCCCCGTGATGCATGGGCACCACGGGGATTGAGTATTTCCCCCCAATTATACAACGCCTTGTGCCGCCACGTGCGTCCATTGGCCGGCACAAGGGGGGTATGTAAAATCAGGGAAACAGCCTGACAAAGGCTTAACCCACGGCGTGGGTCTTGCTCTTATCGGTGTCGTATACGGGAAATTTCACAACGGTGGCCGCGCAAACGCCGTCTTCGGCCGCAACTTCCAGACGGGTTCCGATCTTGGAAACTTCGGGGTTCAAACGAACAATGGCCAGGGACTTTTTCAGGCGGTGGGAATACGCCGGCTTGTCATTGACAACACCGACTTCTTCTCCGTCGATCATCAGTTTTTCGCCACCGGCCAGGGCCTTGTCCAGTTCCACTTCGATGCCGGCAATTTTGAAACGTTCTTTTCCCTTGGCAGCCATGAGGGCTTCCTTGCCGCGGAAATCGGCCTTATTGGTGTCAACAGCCCAGGGCATTTTCACTTCCCAGGGGGTGTTTTCCATGAGGTCGAAACGACGCCACAGCAGAGCAGCTTCCATTCTTACGGGGAAGATGGAGTTGATGGAACAGGGCATCACGC
>JAKSBM010000682.1 GCA_022361135.1 Desulfobacterales bacterium
GTGCGGGAGGTGGGCCTCATGGGGGAAAGCGAATCCTTTGTCCATGGCGACACCCGGGCCATGCTTCTGTTGGAAGTGGATGGCCGGGCCGATGATGTGGAGCGGGACGCTGCCAAGGTTAAGGAAATTTGTGGGGAATTGGGGATGCTTAGCTTTAAGCAGGCCGAATCCGAGGCAGAACGTGAAAACCTCTGGCACATTCGCCGGAGCATCCATGGCGCCCTGGGTGTGCTATGCGACCAATGGTTGGAGGAGGACGTCTCCGTTCCCCCGGCCTCCATTCCGGACATGCTGGACGCCCTCCAGGAGCTGGCCCGGGATGAGAACGTGCGCATCCCCTGCTTTGGCCACTATGGGGACGGGAATATCCACCTCAGCGCCGCCGAAAACCAGGGGGCATTTTCCCCGGAGCGGGCCGCCGACATCAAGCACAAGATTTTCTCCCGCACCGTTGCCATGGGGGGGCGCATCGCCGCCGAACACGGCATTGGCACGGCAAAAAAAGAATACCTGGATCTGAATCTGAGTTCCCACACCCTGGACATGGCAATGGATATCAAGACCCGCCTGGATCCCAAGGGGATTTTGAATCCGGGCAAGGTTTTTCCAAAGGCCCTGTGGGACCGGGCCTATCCCGGGGATATCTCCCAGGAGATATAGGGGGCTCCAACGGCCTGGGAAATCTCCCGTGAGCCGGATCAATGGGCAGTGCGAGCACTCCCGGACCATGTCGGGGCTATCTGCTGTATGTTTTCAGGGAAATCCATGGTTCCGTTATGAAAAAAACGCCGGTTCCGACCTGTTGTAAGGGGTCGGAACCGGCGTTTTTTGTTTTAGGAGGTGGGGCGATCATCCATCGCCCCGGAGTGTTGCGGTTTAGAATTCCAGGGCCAGACGGGCAAAGAATTCATCCAGATCTTCGTTGTTGTTGGATCCGGCCTTGGTTTCGTAATTGCTGCGGCGGTATTCCCCCATGAGGGAGGTGGTCAGGTTGTCCGTTTCCAATACCGTGTAGGTGAGGCCGGCGCTGTACCGGTTTTCCAGATCCCCGGCATTGTCCCGGTCGGAATCAAACCCTTCGTAGCGCAGGGCCAGCTGGAGGGCTTCCATGACCTGGTATCCCAGGGAGAGGGTCCAGGCCTTTTCCTTGTACTCCCTGTTGTCGGTCCGGTGCAGTTCCCGCTCCAGGGCACCGATGTATTCGGCATCGGCGGTGAAGCCGAATCCATCCCAATGCACAGCGGCACCCAGGGTGGAGTTCCGATCGGAATCCCCGGGTTCGGAGTTAAAGAATACGGACAGGTGCATCCCCTCCGTGGGGGCGATGGCAGCACTGATGATATAGGAATTCAGGGTATCGGTTTCCGTATAACCTGCTGCGGTGTTCCTTTCCCAACCGTATTCGGCATCCGTCACGCGATTGATCAGGGTTTCTCCCTTGTACACGGTTACGGAAACATCCAGTCCCATGAGGGCTTGGTCGGTGTATCCCAGGGTCAGACCTGTTTCATTGACTTCATAGAGATCCTGGGTCACGGGATCATTGATGAACAGGCTTTCATATGCCCCAAAGGGCTGATAGCGTTTACCGGCCACGGCATAGACGGGAAAGGCATCGTTCTGGAAGGTCACAAAGACCTCATCCCATTTGACCTCGCCGTCACTATCGTCCAGGTCTTCGCCCTTGAGCAGGACATTGGCGGTGACCCATTGGTGGAGTTGGGCTTCCAACCCCAGTTCCACCGTACCCAGGGAGAGGTCGGAATTGGAATTTTCCTTGGTCTTGTCGCTGACGTCATCGTCGGCGGTGTAGCTGTAGTCCAGTTCAATGGTACCGGACAGGGTGATCCGGTCGCTCCAGTTTGACCCTGTTTCCGCCTGTTTTTCGGCCAATTGACTTTCCAGGGCAGCCACCCGTTTCTCCAATTCCTGCTGGGTGTCGGCCAGGGCTGTGTTCCAGGTCAATGCCATAAAGGCACACAGGGTAATGTATATCTGCTTCATTGTTTTTCCTCCGCTTCAATTTCAACCATTAACGTGGAAAGACCATCCATGGATTTTATTCAAAATGGGCCAGGGGGGCCTTGAGGTGGGATACCCAGATGTTCACAAAGGCATCGAACTCGGCCGTCCCCTTGAGAACGGTATTGCAGCGGATTCCGGACTGGGTCAGGATGGTTTTCCAGGAATCCTCCTCATCGCCGGCCATGTCGTTTTTGGCGTGGTCACCGGCCACGGACATGAAGGGCATGAGCCAGGCTGTTTTCAGTTTGCGGGCCTTGAGCATGGTCTGGATGTCCCCCAGTTCGGGGTAACCTTCCACGGTGCCGATGAAGACATTGGGATCCCGGAGCTGAACCTGGAACATGAGGGCGGCATAGAAGGCATTGGCCGGGTGGTGGGTGCCGTGGCCCATGAAAATCACGGCTTCATTTTTCTTCCGTTTTTTGGGGATGACGCTAAGGATGGCTTCCACGGCCGTTTCCATGTCGGCCTGGGTGGCCAGCATGGGGTGTCCCATGATGATCTGTTCAAAGGCACCCATGGTTTTAAAGCCATTGAGTACATCATTTAGATCTTCATATTCGGCACCCATGATGGTGTGCAGGCTCTGGACGGCCAC
>JAKSBM010000878.1 GCA_022361135.1 Desulfobacterales bacterium
CAGGTTTTGGGCCGTCCCTTGGAGGTCCACCACTCCATGGGATTGGTATGTTTTTCATAGGTGGAACCGTATCCCAAAATATCGTCCATGGTGACAAATGTCCGATTGAACAGGGTGGTTTTGGAAGAGACGGCTTTGACAATATCGTGGATCCAGGTTCCGGGCTTGCTGTAAGGACAGACGGCGATACAATTGGAGCAGCCCCCCCCGCTTTTCACCCAGAAATTCAAACAGGACCAGGTGTTGACGTAGTATTTTTTCATTCCCGGGTTATTGGAGGGACAGGCCACGTCATAGCTTGTGTCGTCACCCGTGGGGATGGATTGGGATGGACAGAGCGTCGCGCATTTTTTGCAGGTTTTACAAAATTCCGCCACGCCGAATTTAATGGGTTTATCCGGGGCCAGGGGCATATCCGTAACCACCGTGGTTATCCGAAGATTCTGGCCCAGCTCCGGGTTGACCAGCAGCCCGTTTCGTCCCAGTTCGCCCAATCCGGCATCAATGGCCTGGGGAACGATGTTGGAGGCACAATCCGCCGTGGGGATGGCGTTGTAGCCCAACATGCGAATGAATTCCGCCATTTTCCCGGCCAATTCCACCATCCTGGAATACCCATGGGATGTTCCCAAACCACCGGTGGTGGTGGGTGTATATTTGAGCAACATGCCATCGGTGGGGGTGGTCATGACAATGACCCGATTCATCTTCTTGGGAATATAGCAGGCGTCATTGGTGCGTAGGGGCCTGTCATGCTTGTCCGAAAAAATAATGGGAGGATACCCGGGGTAGGCACTCCGGGAATAAAACCATTTCTCATTCACCCGGGCAACGCCGGAGGGGCCGGCACCAAAAAAATGGGCCGCCTTCTTAATATAATGGTTGTTGTCCCGGGGAGAACCCTGCCACGCTTTCAAATCCTTATGAAGGGGCCCCATCAACGGTTCCCAGGAAAGCATATTCGCCGGATTGGCGGCATCGTCGTAATAGGACGAATTGTAGGTCGTCCAGGCAGCTTGATCCAAGGCCCAGTCCAGGTGGGTGAAGCCGGAAAGGTTCTCATTGGCCTTTTTCACCTGGACATCGGCCATGGCCTCATACCAGTATTTCCCATTGAATTCCGAACTCATCAACGCTTCGTTTTCAAAGGCCACCTTCCGGTAATCGAAACGTTTCAGCTTTTCACTGTCCTGAAAGGGGGCTTCCTTATAGGTTGGCGTATCCACATGGGACACGGCAAAATCCGTGATGGGACTGTCCGGCCGTTCACCGGCCAAAGCCGTTGCGGCACTTCCCACAACCCCCAGGCTGGAAAGCCCCGCAGTCAGGCCCCCCAACTTCATAAAATCCCGCCGGTTGAGTCCTTTCCCAGAGCCGGTTTGTTTGTCCTTTAGATGTGTCATTTTTCCTTATCTCAATTTTGATACCAATTTCCCCCGGCAGAGGCTGCCCAGGGGCACAAATAACCCTTCGAGACCGTTAACCTGTCTCAATTTAGCCAGAGGTTATCTGTCACAATCTGAGTTGGTTCAAGTTGGAGTCCATCTCATTTTGAGATGGAATGGGAAAAAACGGGGGCGTATTGTTTCGCAACAACACGTGAATAGAATGGGAAAAGCCATGAAATAGGCTTTATACGGGATCTTCCATGGCCATTTATTTTTACCGGCTCGAAAATGTTCGACACCCCAAAAGGGCCAATGGCGGGTCAAAATTTAAGACTCCCATGGATTGTCCGGGTTGGGCGAAATGGCTTCCCCCCATCTGCGGGGTTGCGGAATGGCCGGCGGAAAAGCATGGCAGGGGACCCATGGGGATTTCCAAAAAGATGGATCGGGTGTTAGGGGGGGCCACAGCTTCGGAACGAATGGGACGGGCCCTTCCCAGGTGTTGCGGTCAAGACGGCCGCAACGGTGGCATACCAATCTTCCCACCATGGCGGAGTGGAAGAAAAACCTTGGAATCAAGGGGATAAAGGCCCATTCAATCGAGACCTTATTTTGAGAATATGGAATCCCAGGCTGGATCCAAGGCGGAGATTTTCACATCACATGCCTTGGGGATCAGGGAAATCCCGTTGGAAAAATATCCGGGATGGGGGAAAGATGGCAGTGAGAATCCCCGGCCCAAGAATTGCCCTGGGGGAAAGAAGGGGCA
>JAKSBM010000282.1 GCA_022361135.1 Desulfobacterales bacterium
CCTGGGCGGACTGGGCGGACAGCCGGCCAACTTCATAGACGATCGTCCCATTAAGGGAACCGGGGATTATTATTATGACGACGAACGCTATGTAGGACTGGTCTGTCTGGAAGATACCCTTGTGCAAATCGATGAAATGGGTATAGAACATGGTTACGACGTGGACCGGATCCTCTGGCTGGGCCGTCAATTGGAAAAGACCGTGGGCACCCGCCTGCGCTCGGAAGCCATCATCAACGGCCGCACCCTCAAGGAAGGGCACATGGAATACGCCCGTCCCGGCCTGGCCAAACTCAAGGAAAAACTGGACGAGAAACCGGACCAGAAGTTACCCCAATAACGACTACGCCTAGGAGGAGCCATGGAAAAAACGGAGAAAGTCCCCCATATCAGTCTGGATTACCTGGATGAACTCACCGGAGAAATCAAGGCCGACCCGGGACAGGAAGTGGAAGAAGTGGGAAAACGCATCCAACAGGTCCGCAGGGAACGGGGAATCTCCCTGGAAGATCTCTCCAGCCTCACCGGCTTCGGCGTGGAGCGCCTGGCCCGCATCGAAAACGGGGAAATCCATCCCCAGCTGGGCACGGTGATGAAGCTTTCCAAGGCCCTGGATTCGGCCGTGGGGCGCCTGGTTTCGGGAATGGGAACAAAGCTTTATTCCATTACCCGTAAAAACGAACGGCGTCCCATTGCCCGGTCCGCCTCCAAAACCGGCAGTCAAAGCGTATACTCCTACATGAGCCTGGCCCCGGAAGTCCAGGGCCGGCACATGGAGGCCCTCATCGTCCAATTGGAAAAAAATGAGGAAAAGGAAATATCGGTCCACAATGGCGAGGAATTCATCTATGTGCTGGAAGGATGTGCCAACCTCACCATTGCCAAGGATTCCTATGATCTGGAACCCGGCGACAGTGCCTACTACCTGTCCACCACCCCCCATTACCTGACGGCCAAGACGGAAAAAGCCACCATCCTGGCCGTCCTCTATGAATAGGAAGGAGGTCGTCATGAGCAAACCCCTGTGGCAGCCATCGGAAGAACGGATCCAATCCACCAACATGTACCGGTTCATGAACCAGGTGAACCAGAACCATGGTAAAAATTTCTCCGATTACACCGGCCTGTGGGAATGGTCTGTGGATCAATTGGAGGAATTCTGGAAAATGGCCTGGGATTTTCTGGACATCAAGGCATCCGCCCCCTATGAACAGGTAATCCAGGATGTGGATAAGATGCCCGGGGCCAAGTTCTTCCCCGGTGCCAAGCTCAACTTTGCTGAAAACCTCCTCTGCTTCCGGGACGACCGCACTGCCCTGGTTTTCCGGGGGGAGGACATGGTACGCAGAACCCTGACCTACAAGGAACTCTACGACGAGGTGGCCCAGGTGGCCGCCGCCCTCAAATCCCAGGGCGTCCAGGCCGGGGACCGGGTGGTTGGATTTGTGCCCAACATGCCCGAAAGCATCATTGCCATGCTGGCCGCCACCAGCCTGGGGGCGGTGTGGTCCTCCTGCTCACCGGACTTCGGCATCAAGGGCGTTCTGGACCGCTTCGGCCAGACCAAACCCAAGGTGCTCTTCACCGCAGACGGTTATTTTTTCAAGGGCAAACCCCTCTCCTCCATTGAGCGCATTGCCGGCATTGTCAAGGAATTGCCCTCCATTGAAAAGATCGTGGTCATCCCCTATGTGGACGAGGTCCCGGACACCGATGCCCTGCCCAATGCCGTACTCTTCGACGACTTCAAGGATCGCTCCGCCAACGAGATCGACTTTGTCCAAATGGATTTCGACGATCCCCTCTACATCATGTACTCCTCGGGCACCACAGGCCTTCCCAAGTGCATGGTCCAAAGCATCGGCGGAGTACTCCTCCACCAGAAAAAGGAGCTGGTCCTCCACTCCGATCTCAACCGGGAGGACACCATCTTCTACTTCACCACCTGCGGCTGGATGATGTGGAACTGGCTCACCACCAGCCTTTCCGTGGGCGCCACCCTGGTCCTCTTCGACGGCAATCCCTTCCACCCCGGGCCGGATGCCCTGTGGAAGATGGCCGAACAGGAAAAGATCACCCACTTCGGCACCTCGGCCGGCTACATCGAAGCCCTGAAAAATGCCGGGGTCAAACCGGCGGACGAGTTTGATCTCTCGGCCCTCAAGGTCCTCATGTCCACGGGCTCCCCCCTGTCCGTGGAAAACTTTGAATTCATCTACGACCACATCAAATCCGACCTTCAATTGGCCTCCATCTCCGGCGGCTCAGACCTCAACGGCTGTTTTGCCCTGGGCAACCCCATGGGCGCCGTATACACCGGCGAGCTCCAATGCCGGGGCCTGGGCATGAAGGTGTTTGCCTATGACGACAACGGCCAACCCGTTGTGGGGGAACAGGGCGAACTGGTCTGCACCGCCCCCTTCCCCTCCATGCCCATCTATTTCTGGGGGGACGAGGACGGCTCGAAATATCGGTCGGCCTATTTTGACGATTTCCCCAACATCTGGACCCACGGCGACTTCATCGAAGTCACCCCCCGGGGCGGAGTGATCATGTACGGCCGCTCCGACGCCACCCTGAACCCCGGCGGCGTCCGCATCGGCACGGCGGAAATCTACCGCCAGGTGGAGCAATTGCCCGAAATCACCGAGGCACTGGTCATCGGCCAGGACTGGCAG
>JAKSBM010000876.1 GCA_022361135.1 Desulfobacterales bacterium
CAAAATGGAGCAGATCACCTGGGACGACGAGACCATGGGGGCCGAATACGTGGCCGAACCCATCTCCGCCGAATTTGAGGAATTGGCCGCAGAATACCGGGACAAGCTCCTGGAAGCCGTGGCCGAGACCGACGACGATATCATGGAAAAATACCTGGGCGAGGAAGAGATCACCGAGGCCGAATTGAAGGCCGCCATCCGCCGGGCCACCATTGACCGTGAAATCGTCCCCGTCCTCTGCGGCACCGCCCTGAAGAACAAGGGGATCCAGCCCCTGCTGGACGCCATCTCCGCCTTCCTGCCCAGTCCCCTGGACATCCCCGCCGTGGTGGGGACCCATCCCAAGACCGGAGAGGAAATCACCTTCAAGGCCGAGAAAAACGGTCCCCTGGCCGCCCTGATCTTCAAGGTCTCGATGATCGAAGGCCGTAAGCTCTCCTTTGCCCGGATTTACTCCGGACGCATGGAAACCGGTGTGGATGTATTCAATCCCTTCCTGAACAAAAAGGAAAAACTCTCCCGCCTCCTGGCCATGCACGCCAATAAACGGGAACGGCTCAAGGAAGCCTCGGCCGGGGATATCATCGGCATCGTCGGATTGAAAAATTCCGGCACCGGCGAAACCCTGTGTGCCCAGGACCAGCCCGTTCTCCTGGAAAAAATGGAATACGAGGATCCGGTGATCTCCATCGCCATCGAGCCCAAGACC
The DNA here is from genome assembly GCA_022361135.1 of Desulfobacterales bacterium. The sequence goes on from JAKSBM010000876.1 coordinate 710, forward strand.
CATGCCGACCAGGAAAAGCTGGAGGGGGTATTGGAGAAATTTACCATCGAGGATCCCACCCTGAAGGTGGCCCAGGACGAGGAAACCGGCCAGACCATCCTTTCCGGCATGGGGGAACTCCACCTGGAAATCATCATCTCCCGCATGACCAAGGAATTTAAGACCCAGGTCAATGTGGGTAATCCCCAGGTTGTTTACCGGGAAGTCATCACCGCCCCGACCACGGGCCAGGCCGTCTTTGACCGGGAAATCTCCGGCAAGACCCATTTTGCCGATGTTAAAGTCCGGCTGGAACCCCTGGATCGCGGTGAAGGCGTTACCTTTAAAAACGAAGCCTCCGAGGCCCAGGTGCCGACGGAATATGTCGCAGCCATTGAAAAGGGCATCCGGGAAAGTCTGGACGGCGGTTTCCTCAAGGGGTATCCCCTGGTGGACGTGGCCATCATCCTGGAGGGCGGCTCCTTTGAAGAGGGCAAGAGCACGGAACTGGGATTCTCCGTCTGTGCTTCCATGGCCTGCAAGGATGCTTTGGAAAAAGCCTCCCTGGCCATGCTGGAACCCATCATGGCCGTGGATATCTTTGTCCCGGATCAGCACATGGGCGATGCCATCTCCGACCTCAACGCCCGGGGGGGCAAGGTGGAATCCATCACCCCCAAGAGCGGCGGCATCCAGCTCATCCAGGCCGTGTCTCCCCTGTCAAAGATGTTTGGATACTCCACGGCCCTGCGGTCCGCCACCCAGGGACGGGGAACATTCTCCATGCAGTTCTCCACCTTTGACAAGGTTTAGATGGCCATCTCGACTTAATTGAAAAAGCCCCGGTGCCGAAAGGCGCCGGGGCTTTTTTGCGTTTTTGGGAGGATGATTCCGGGAATCAGGAGCCCTTTTTCCGTTTGGGAATGATTTTGGAGAGCCGTTTTTCAGCATCTTCCTTCTTCTGGGAATCGGAGAGGGTTTCCAGGGCCTTTTTCAAATGGCGCACGGCATTCTTCCCATTGTGGGATTCCTGGTAGTAAACGCCCAGGTAGTAGTGGGACAGGCCGGTTTCTCCCTTCTGGGCCATGATGTTGGCGAGGTGGTAATAGGCCCGGGGGAATTGGTCCGGGGCCTGGGCCACCAGGTCCAGGAGGTCCTCCTCGGCTTGGTCCAGGTTGCCGGAATCCATCTTGCTCACGGCCAGGTGGTAGGCGGCCGTGGTACCGAGGATGGGATCTTCGGTCAAGGGCATGAAGATGTCCCAGGCCTTACCGTAATGGCCTTCAATGGCATGGATCCGTCCCAGTTCCACCTGGATATAGGGATTGTCCGGACTCTGGACCAGGGCCTCCTGGAGGTGGGCGATGGCCTGGCTCCGCCGATTGATCCGGGCCTGGGCCAGGCCGAGGCCGTAATGGAGGGCGGGGTTTCCCGGATGGGCTTCCAGCAGATCCTCCAGGGTCTGGCGCCCCTCCTTGGCCGGCGTATAAAGGGCCATGACCCGGTATTTGATCATGTCAAAATCTTCGGTCTTGGGGCAGGTGGGAACACTGTCCCGGGGAGCCTTGTCCGCCAGCAGGGCCGAAAGGTGGGCAATGCGGTTCCCCGTACCCGGATGGGTTTTAAAATAATCGGGGATGCCTTCGATGCCCTGGTAATCCGCCGCCCGCATTTCATTGAGGCTGGCCAGGAGTCCTTCGGGGTTGTAGCAGGTGTCCCGCAGGTATATCACGGCCTTCTGGTCGGCCTCGGTTTCATTCTCCCGGGTAAAGGCCAACATATTGGATTGTCCCGCAGCCAGGGAGCCCACGGTGAGGGCCTGGCCCGCCTCACCGTCTCCGGTGGCCCCAAGGAGCACCCCGGCCAA
>JAKSBM010000537.1 GCA_022361135.1 Desulfobacterales bacterium
CCCCCTTTAGAAAAAACATAAACCGACCCGATGATTTAAAATCGATGCTGACACCACGAAAAATTGCGATTCTCCTTTTCGTCACTAACACGAAAATAGAGATATTACGAATGCACTCAAACCCACATTTCTTTTAACAAAACGACACCTTGATTTACCTAACTATAGCAAAAAAAAGAAAAGCAGTAATTACTTAATGTTCGAAACAACACAAAGGCAAGTCAACAAGCAAGGAACGCAACAGATAAGTAGAAAAATTTAAAAATAGCTCCGCCTTTTCAGGGCAGTTTTCACCTGATTTGTAAAAATAATTCTCTTAGAAGTAAGCATTCTTGCATTTCGCATACCAGACAACGCGATATCGCCGATTTTAATTTCGCCTAAGCGAAATTATTTAAACATGATAAATAATTATAGGTATTTTTACCGCAAAATTAGAGAATAACTTACTCAAATAATAATGAAATAAAAATCCCAACTATCCCCTTATTTTTTTCCGCACAATATTTTTTTTGGGGCAAATAATATTTATATATTTTTTGCCACTTTAAATGAAAAAAAATATATATTTAAATAAAACAAATAGCGATTGTAATTATTTTACAAGGCACAAAAACGAGACATCCATGCTAAAAAACAAGATTTTTCATGGTTTTAAACCGTTTCCATAAATTGAATTTGCTACACAAAAATAATTACTTTTTTACTCATGGGACTCAAATTCAATGCATGGACATTGCCCTAACCTCTCCAATCTTTTAAAGGGAGAACGCTTTTATAGAGAAAAATTGGAAAAACATTTTGGGAGAAGCCCTATTTTAGCAAATCAACTATTCATACTTTAAATTCGGCCTATAGGGTTCTAATATCTTATAATCCGTCATATTTCCCTTACGCATTACGAATTTTCAATACAAAATTTCGTCGCCCGATACATCACGAGCTCTTTCAAAAGCGATATCCTATTGACGATCTAAAATCATTAAATCAATTTGTTTTGGAAAGTATGATATTGTATGTGTAAGATTGATATATCTAAATTTAGCAATAAATTTCAAAAGGTTTTGCCATGCCGACATCCATTGTTAAAGCCCCCCGTCAAGATGCACCGGCCATTGCCGGGATCATTCGAAAATCACACAAAAGCGTTGCGGAAAAATTTAGACTAACCTTGGAGAATTGCCCTACCCATCCTAGTCTTTGCCAGGCCGAATGGGTAGAAAAAGGAATGGACCGGGGGGAAATCTATTATCTTTACTTGGAAAGGGGAGAAATGAAGGGTTGCGTGGCCTTTGCCACGCCCGAGCCGGGAATCGGATACCTCAACAGATTATCTGTCCTGCCCCGCCACCGGCGTCAGGGCATCGGCAAGGCCCTGGTGGACCATGTGCTGTCCCAGGCCAGGCAACACAAGCTCAAAGAAGTGACCATCGGAATTATCCACGCCCATACCCAGTTAAAGGACTGGTACATGAAACTGGGCTTCCAATCCGTGGGAACAAAGGATTTCAACCACCTGCCCTTTACCGTCCACTATCTTTCCCATGGTCTGGGGACAGGGACGGGGCAGGCCGATTAATCGAATCCAGCCCCCTGGTGAAGCTGAATCCAAATTGGCATTGGGTATTCCGCTTATACGTATTGGCCGGCGCACCAGCCCGACGACCAAGCCCATTGAAGGTTGTATCCCCCCAACCAGCCGGTGACATCAAGGACTTCGCCGATGAAAAAAAGGCCGGGGACGTCACGGGATTCCATTGTTTTTGAAGAAATCCGATTACAATCCACCCCGCCCACGGTGACCTCGGCAGTGCGGTAGCCTTCTGTGCCGCCGGGTTTGAGCTGCCAGTCATGGAAGACTGCTGCGGCTTGGAACAATTGCTTGTGGGATGCCGGGCCCACCGGGGTATTGCCCAATTTTTTGGACAACCGGGCCTGGACCAGCCGTTTGGGTAGGAAATCACGGACAATGGTTTTAATCTGCCGCTTGGGATGTGCCTTTTGCTGTTTTTTGAATTCGGTTTCTAGATCCATGTCCGGCAAAAGATCAATGGCAATGGATTGCCCCGGCTGCCAATGGGAGGAAATCTGGAGGATGGCCGGCCCGCTCAACCCCCGGTGGGTAAAAAGCAAGTTCTCTGTAAATCCAATCCGCCCAATACCCACCCGGGCTTTAACGGCAATGCCGGCCAAGGGTTGGAGGTGGGCTTTATCATCGGGATTCAATGTAAAGGGGACCAGTCCGGGACGGGGC